>JBDTNK010000001.1:0-118435 GCA_039933775.1 Chloroflexota bacterium
GCTGAAGACCGGGATGATCTCGGTCACGATCCCGAAGAAGGGCAGGATCAGGATGTAGACCTCGGGGTGCCCGAAGAACCAGAAGAGGTGCTGCCACAGGATCGCGCTGCCCCCGGCGCTCGGGTCGAAGAAGCTTGCGCCCAGGGTGCGGTCGATGAACAGCATCGCCAGCGCGGCGGTCAGCACCGGGAAGGTGAGCATGATGAGCAGGCTCGTCACGAGCATGTTCCAGGTGAAGATGGGCAGGCGGAACATCGTCATGCCCGGCGCGCGCATGGAGAAGACCGTGGCGAAGAAGTTCACCGCGCCCAGGATTCCCGAGGTGCCGGTCAGCATCAGTCCCACGATCCACAGGTTCGCGCCCGCCCCCGGAGAGTAGGTCGCCTCCGAGAGCGGCGCGTAGCCGGTCCAGCCGAACGCCGCCGCGCCCGTCTGGGTCAGGAACCCCGAGAAGGCCACGAACGCACCCCCCGCGAAAAGCCAGTAGGTGAGCGCGTTGAGGCGGGGGAACGCCACGTCGGGGGCCCCGATCTGCAACGGGATGAAGTAGTTTCCAAGACCGATGGCGACCGGCGCCGCGAAGAAGAAGACCATCCCGGTGCCGTGCATCGTGAAGAGCTGGTTGTAGGTCGAACGGTCAACCACCTGCAGGCCGGGCGCTGCGAGCTCGGCGCGGATGAGCAGGGCCAGCAGCCCCGAGAGCACGAAGAAGCCGATGGCGGTGCAGATGTAGAGCAGGCCGATGACCTTGTGGTCGGTCGTGGTCAGGACCGACAGGATGCCGGAGCGGGCGGGCTGCGGCATCGGCCGTTCGCGGTCGATCTGCGCGGTCGTCACGAAGCTGGCTCCTGGTCGGCCAGCCACGCGTCGAACTCGTCACCGGACACGGCGCGGATCGAGAAGACCATCTGGTCGTGCAGAAGACCGCAGAACTCGGCGCACTGTCCGGTGTACGTAGCCGGCTCCTGGATCGTCAGGTCCACCCGGTTCTCGATCCCCGGCACGACATCGCGCTTGAAGAGAAAGGCCGGGACGTAGAAGGCGTGCTGCACGTCGGGTGAATTGAACAGGAACGTGACCGTCCGATCGACCGGCAGCACCATGACCGGCGGCTCATCTGGCGTACCGGTGATCGCGACGCCCGTCTCGTATGCAAAGCGCCACTGCCACTGGAAGCCGGTGACCCTGACGACGAGTGACTCGCCGTCGGCGACGCGCGCATCGACGCGGTTCAGCACGCCTGCGGTCAGGATGAAGAGCACGACGACCAGGATCGTCGGCAGCGCCCACCAGATCAGCTCGAGCTTCAGATTGGCGGCCGTCTGCGTCGGCAGTTCGGCATCCGGAGCCGCGCGGTAGCGGACGATGCTCCAGCCGATGAGCCCCGCGACCAGCACGAAGATGAGCGCCCCAACGACCAGGAACAGGTCGTAGAGTCGCTTGACGCCGTCCCCCTCGAGCGTTGCCGAGGCCGGCGCGCAGCCCGCGAGCACCATCGCGACGACGGCGACGGCGAGCGAGCGCGCGCATCGGGCCAGACGAGCGGAGTCCATGAGGCGGTCCATGCTAGACCTTGGTCGCCACGGGCAAGCGCCATACCATGGGCCGATGACAAGCTACGACGCCTCGACCGCGCTCATCGTGGTCGACCTCCAGAACGACTTCGCTGATCCGGCAGGCAGCCTGGCCGTGACCGGTGGCCGAGAGATCATCGCGCGCATCAACGACGAGATCGCGCAGGCCATCGCGAGCGATGCGCTCGTGGTCGCCACGCAGGACTGGCATCCGCTCTCGACGCCCCACTTCGTGACCGATGGCGGGCCATGGCCGGTGCACTGCGTCGCCGACACCTGGGGCGCAGCGCTGCATGCCGAGCTCGAGCTGCCGCCCGACGCGCCGCGCGTCCGCAAGGGTCAGCATGGCGAGGATGGGTACTCCGGCTTCACGATGCGCGACGCGACGACGGGGGAGGAGCGCCCGACGGAGCTTGACGGTCTCCTGCGCCAGCACGGCGTCAGCCATGTGCGCGTCTGCGGCCTCGCGACCGACCACTGCGTCCGGGCGACAGCACTCGACGCGGTGCGCCTTGGCTATGCCACGATGCTGGTGGCCGACGCGGTGGCCGCGGTGAACCTCGATCGCGATGACGGCGAGCGCGCCATCGCCGAGATGGCCGAGGCGGGGGTCCGAGTGGGGTAGGAACGTCAGCCCGTTCGACGCCAGCTCCAGACGGCCAATCCCAGGCCCGCGGTGATGCACAGCGCACCGATCACGACCCAGGTGATGTCGCCGGTCATGAACGAGCGTGGCACGATGGGCACGTTGAGGCCCTGGAGGAGCCAGACGAGGCCCGCGCCGGCGAGCAGCAGACCGACGATCAGCCACGTGGTTCGCATCGTCGGCCGAGCATAGCGGCTGGGGGTTGCGTTTACGCTCACGCCACGTATACTCCGGCGAGTCGGGCCGCTCCGACTTCGCCAAAGTAGTGCCTTCTCCCTCCCCTCCAGAACGTTCAACCGATCGGATCACGGGGCAGCGGTGTAAGACCCGTGATCGGCGTTGAACGGTAGCGCGTATCCCGACGCGGTTACATTTCTCTAGGGAGGGTCCTTCGTGACCTACACCGATAAGGTGCTCACCTGTTCGGACTGCGGGATTGACTTCGTCTTCTCCGCTTCCGAGCAGTCCTTCTTCGCGGAGAAGGGATTCGCATCGGCTCCGAAGCGTTGTTCTTCGTGCCGAGCCCAGCGCCGGGCGTCCGGCGGCGGGGGCGGGTCGAGCTATGGCAATGGCGGCGGCGGCGGCTACAGCTCCGGCGGCGGCGGCGGCGGCTACGGCGCCGGTGGTGGTGCTGGTGGCGGCGGCTACAGTCGCGGGCCGCGCGAGATGTTCGACGCGACCTGCGCACGCTGTGGAAACGAGACGCAGGTCCCGTTCCGTCCGACCGGCGCGCGACCGGTCTACTGCTCCGACTGCTTCAGGCTCGTCCGCGAGTAACGTCTCACCCCGCGGTGTCATGAGCTGATGCCGCACCGCAGCACACTGAACGGCGCTCCCACCGCGGGGGCGCCGTTTGCTTTTGTGCCCAAGCGGGCCGCGGGCGAGGCGTCCCGAGCCCCTCATCGGCCGAGAAGCGGCGCGCTCCCTACAATGGAGGCAGGCATCATTGTTGCGGAGCACTACCTCGTCATGAACGACCCCCAGGAATGGCGCGAGCTTGGCCAGCAGCTGCGCGTCGATTCGGTCCGATCAAGCTCGGCTGCGTCATCCGGCCACCCAACCTCCTCCATGTCCGCCGCCGATCTCATGGCGGTGCTGATGGCGAAGTATCTGCACTACGACTTCAGTGCGCCGGAGAACCCGCATAACGACCATCTGATATTCAGCAAGGGCCACGCGTCGCCGCTTCTCTACGCCATGTACAAGGCGGCGGGCGCGATCAGCGACGAGGAGATGCTCACCTTCCGGCAGCTCGGCTCGCGGATCGAGGGCCATCCGACGCCGATCCTGCCCTGGGTCGACGTCGCGACCGGCTCGCTGGGGCAGGGGCTGCCGATCAGCGTCGGCGTGGCGCTCGCCGGCAAGCGGCTCGACCGGCTGCCGTACCGCGTGTGGTGCCTGACCGGCGACTCCGAGCTGGCGGAGGGCTCGATGTGGGAGGCATTCGAGCACGCGGCGTGGTCTGAGCTCGACAACCTGACCGCGATTCTGGACATCAATCGACTCGGGCAGACGCGCGAGACGATGCACGGCTGGGACCTCGCCTCCTACGCGCGGCGTCTCGAGGCCTATGGCTGGAAGGCGTTGCAGATCGACGGGCATGACGTCGAGGCGATCGACCAGGCGCTCGCCGAGGCGGTCGCCACCACCGGCCAGCCCACCGCCATCGTGGCGCGGACGGAGAAGGGGCACGGCATCAAGGCCGTTGCCAACCAGAATGGCAAGCACGGCAAGCCACTCGAGGACCTGGAGGCGGCGGTCGCCGAGCTCGGTGGCATCCGCAACATCAGCGTCCAGGTGCCGCGGCCCGACGACGCCGGCGAGCCGCACCGCTTCCCCAGCGGCCCGCTCGAGCTGCCGCGCTACGAGCTCGGCGGCAAGGAGGCCACGCGCAAGGCGTATGGCGACGCGCTGGCGGCGCTGGGGACGGCGCGCGGCGATGTCGTGGCGCTCGACGGCGAGGTCAGCAACTCGACCTACGCGGAGATCTTCGCCAAGGCACACCCCGAGCGCTACTTCGAGATGTTCATCGCGGAGAACCAGCTTGCGGCGTCGGCCATCGGGCTCAGCGTTCGCGGCTACAAGCCCTACGCCAGCACCTTTTCAGCGTTCTGGAGCCGCGCCTACGACTTCGTGCGCATGGCGGCCATCAGTCGCGCGAACATCAAGCTCGTCGGCTCGCACGCCGGGGTGAGCATCGGCGAGGACGGCCCCTCGCAGATGGCGCTCGAGGACATCGCCTCGCTGCGCGCGGTGTATGGCAGCACGGTCCTGTATCCGAGCGACCCGAACCAGACTGCCCATCTCGTGGCGGCGATGGCCGACCGCGAGGGAATCGTCTTCCTGCGCACGACGCGCGAGAAGCTGCCAATCATCTACGGTCCGGACGAGGAGTTCGAGATCGGCGGCAGCCGCGTGGTGCGGCGCAGCGACCAGGATGCGCTCACGATCGTGGGGGCGGGAATCACCCTGCATGAGGCGCTCAAGGCGGCTGACGTGCTGGCCGCCGAGGGAATCCATGCGCGTGTGATTGACGCGTACAGCGTCAAGCCCATCGATGGCGAGACGCTGAAGGCGGCCGCGCGGGAGACGAACGGCCCGATCCTCACCGTGGAAGACCACTGGGCGGAGGGCGGCATCGGTGACGCGGTGCTCGACGTCTTCGCCAACACCGACGAGCGGCCGCGAGTCATCAAGCTTGCCGTGCGCATCATGCCTGGCTCGGCGACGCCGGCCGAGCAGCTGGCGCAGGCCGGGATCGACGCGGACCATATTGCCGAGGCGGCGCGCAGCGCCATCGGTCCAAAGAGGAGCCTGGCAGGCGCAGGAGCGCAGGGCCAGTGAGGAGACCAGCATGAACAACCTACAACGGCTCCACGCGGAGCAGGATCAGAGCCCGTGGATCGACTTCATCGACCGTGAGCTCATCACAGAGGGCAAGCTCGAGCAACTGGTGACCGATGGAATTCGGGGCCTCACCAGCAACCCGACGATCTTCGCCAAGGCGGTGGCCAGCGGCCAGTACGACGAGATCATCCGTGGCAAGCAGGACACCGGCGCGTCGGCCATGGACATCTACGAGGAGATCGCGGTGGCCGATGTCGGCGATGCCGCCGATGTCCTGCGCCGGGTCTACGACGCCTCCGGCGGCGCCGATGGCTTTGCCTCGATCGAGGTCGAGCCGCACCTCTCCGCCGACACCGACGGCACCATCGAGCGATCGAAGCACCTCTGGTCCCGGCTGTCGCGACCGAACGTGTTCATCAAGATTCCCGCAACGAGCGAGGGTGTCCCGGCCATCACGCGCGTGATCGCCGAGGGCATCAACGTCAATGTCACGCTCATGTTCAGCGTCGACGTGTATCGCGACGTCGCGCGCGCCTACATCGAGGGGCTGCGCCAGCTGCGCGAGGCCGGCGGCGATGTCACGACCGTCGCCTCGGTGGCGAGCTTCTTCGTCAGCCGCGTCGATACCAAGATCGACAAGCAGCTCGACGCGCTCGGCACGCCCGCGGCGCTCGAGGCGCGTGGCAAGGCTGCGATCGCCAACGCCAGGCTGGCCTACGACGCATACCGCGAGATCTTCGAGGGTGACGAGTTCGCGGAGCTGCGCGCGGCCGGCGCCAAGGTCCAGCGCTGCCTGTGGGCCAGCACCAGCACCAAGAACCCCGACTACCGCGACGTGCTGTACGTCGAGGAGCTCATCGGTCCGGCAACGGTGAACACCATGCCGATCGACACGATCAACGCCTTCCTGGACCACGGACGCGTGGCACGGACGCTCGACAGCGGTGTCGACGAGGCGCGTCGTGCGATTCGCGCCGTCGAGGCGCAGGGCATCCCGCTGAAGACGGTGACCGGTGAGCTGATCGCGGAGGGCGTCGCGTCCTTCGCGAAGTCGTTCGAGGAGCTGCTCACCGCGATCGAGGAGGAGCGCAAGGCGGTGGCCACCGCATGACCGCCGCGTCAGGCGGGGACAGGCCGGGCGACGCCGTCAGCGATCGCCTCACGCGCTGGCGCGCGGAACGGGTCGCCGAGCGCCTCTGGGAGCGCGATGCGTCGCTCTGGTCGGACTCCGGGGCGGCCGCCGCGGATCTTCGAGACCGGCTCGGATGGCTGGACCTGCCGCACACGATGCGCGAGCGCGTCGACGAGCTGCTGCGGCTCGCAGACGATGCCTGGGCCGACGGCTACCGCCAGGCGGCGGTGCTGGGCATGGGCGGCTCGAGCCTGGCGCCCGAGCTGTTCGGTGACCTCGCGCGTGCGGGCCTGGCCGTGCGTCAGACCGATGCGCGCCTGGACCTCCGCGTCCTCGACTCGACGCACCCCGATGCGGTCCGCGCCTTCGCCGAGTGGTCGCGCCGCGAACGGACGCTCTTCGTCGTCTCCTCCAAGTCGGGCACCACGACCGAGCCGCTCGCCTACCACGCCGCGATGGCCGAGCACGCAGCGGGCAGCGACTTCATCGCGATCACCGATCCGGGCACGCCGCTCGCCGAGCTGGCACGCGAGCAGGGCTTCCGGGCCGTGATCGACGCCCCGGCGGATGTCGGCGGGCGGTACTCGGCCCTCACGGTCTTTGGCCTCGTCCCGGCGGCGTTGGCGGGGATCGATGTCGCCGCGCTGCTCGATCGCGCCGCGGCCATGGCCGAGCAATGCCATAGGGCCGCACCCGAGAACCCCGGACTCATCCTCGGAGCCACGATCGGCGAAGGGGCGCTCGCCGGCCGAGACAAGCTCACCTTCCTGCTCGACACCCGGCTCGCCGGGTTCGGCGACTGGGTCGAGCAGCTCATCGCCGAGAGCACCGGCAAGCAGGGCACCGGCATCGTGCCGGTCGTGCGCGAGCCGTTCGGCGAGCCGGCGGCCTACGCCTCGGATCGCTCGTTCGTTGCCATGACCCTGGCAGGCGGCGGCGGGGCGCAGGTCACGCAGCTCGCCACGGGCCTCGAGGGTCTGGGCCATCCCGTGGGCCACATCGCGCTGGCCGACGCCCTCGATATCGGCGCCGAGTTCATGCGCTGGGAGGTCGCGACCGCCGCGGCCGGAATGGTTTTGGGCATCGACCCGTTCGACCAGCCCAACGTCCAGGAGAGCAAGGACGCGACGAAGACACTGCTGGCCACGTTCGCGCGCGAAGGGTCGCTGCCGCAGCAGATGCCGCTGGTCGCGGACGAGGGAATCGCCGCCTATGGCGACGCGAGCGTCCTCGGCGACACGCCACCCACCGTCGCCGCCGCACTGCGCCGCCTCTTCGAGATCAGCGAGGCCGGCGACTATTTCGCGATTTTGGCCTATGTACCGATGCAGCCGTCGAGCCTTGAGCGCCTGGAGCGTCTGCGGGCGCGCGTGCGCGACGGCCTGGGCCTGGCCACGACGCTCGGCTTCGGTCCGCGCTTCCTGCATTCGACGGGGCAGCTGCACAAGGGCGGCCCCGCGACGGGGCTCTACCTGCAGATCACCGCGGACCCGCGCGCCGACCTGCCGATCCCCGGCTGGCAGGAGACCTTCGCGACGCTCATCGCGGCGCAGGCGCAGGGCGATCTCGCTTCGCTGGCCAAGCGGGAGCGGCGCGCCCTGCGCGTGCACCTGGCCGACGTCGCGGCAGGCCTCGAGACGCTCGAGGGGCTCGTGACCGACGCGCTCGGCTGAACGCCGCGCGACCATGACATGAAGGAGTAGCAGCACACGATGCAGATCGCGGTTTGCGGCCTTGGCCGCATGGGAGCCGGAATGGCGCGCCGCCTGGCGCGGGGCGGCCACGACGTGGTGGCCTGGAACCGGACCGAGCAGGTCGCCATCGATCTCGCCGCCGAGCCGGAGAACGAGGGCCGCATCTCCGTCGCCGAGCCCATCGAGCAGGTGCTCGAGCGGACGGCGGCGCCGAGGCACGTCATCATCAGCGTCCCCTCTGGGCAGGCGACCGATGACATGATCGACCTGTTGGCCGGCATGCTCGAGCCGGGCGACGTGATCATCGACGCCGGCAACAGTAACTTCCACGACTCCCAGCGCCGCGCCGCCAGGCTCGCGGAGAAGGGCCTCGAGTGGCTCGACATGGGCGTCTCGGGTGGCGTCTGGGGCCTGGAGGTCGGCTTCTGCGCCATGCTCGGTGGAAAGCGCGACGTCTTCGATCGCTTCGAATCAGCGGTCGCGACGCTCGCGCCGACCGATGGCTACCTGTACTGCGGCCCGGCCGGAGCTGGGCACTACGTGAAGATGGTCCACAACGGCATCGAGTACGGAATGATGCAGGCCTACGGCGAAGGGTTCGACATCCTGCATGCCGGTGATTTCGAGCTCGACCTCGAGGCGGTGGCCAAGATGTGGAACCACGGCAGCGTGATCCGCTCGTGGCTTCTGGAGCTTGCAGCGGCAGCCTTTGAGCTTGACGGCAACGATCTCGGCGACATCGCCGGCTACGTGGAGGATTCCGGCGAGGGTCGCTGGACCGTCCAGGAGGCGATCGACCACGACGTGCCGGCGCCGGTCATCACGTTCAGCCTGTTGCAGCGCTTCCGCAGCCGCCGGTCGCCGGACAGCTACGCGGACCGGGTGATCGCCGCGTTGCGGAAGCAGTTCGGCGGCCACGCTGTTCAGCCGGCGAAGACCGCCACCGAGACGAGCCAGGGACCCGGATGAGCACGACGGCGGATCCGCCGGTGCCGCTCGATCCGCCGGTGCCAGCTGACCCTGCGGCCTCCCAGCATGCGGCCGGCGCCACGCCGCGGTCGGGCGACAATCCGCTACGTGAGGGGCTGCGTCTGGCGCGCATGCCGGCGCCGTGCACCATGGTCATCTTCGGCGCGACCGGCGATCTCGCCGAGCGCAAGCTGGGGCCGGCGCTCTACAACCTGCTCCTCGGGGGCTTTCTGCCGCCGGAGTTCACCGTCGTCGGCTTCGCGCGGCGCCCGCTCAGCGACGAGGCGTTCCGCGAGCACCTCCGCAAGGGGGTCGACCAGTACAGTCGCAACCGGCCGGCGCAGGAGTCGATCTGGGACTCGTTTTCACGCAGCATTCACTACCACGCCGGGGAGTTTCACGATCCCGCGGCCTATGCCGAGCTCGAGAAGCTGCTCGACCGGATCGATCGCGATCGAGGTACCGAGGGCAACCGGCTCTTCTACCTCGCGGTCCCGCCGTCGCTGTACCCCGAGATCGTGCGGCACCTTGGCGCGGCGGGGCTGGCAGCCAGCGGCAGCCAGCGGCGCAGCGCCGGCAAGCGTGGTTGGTCGCGGGTCATCGTGGAGAAGCCGTTCGGTTCCGACCTGGCGAGTGCCCGCAAGCTGAACCGGGAGCTGCGCGAGGAGTTCGACGAGCCGCAGATCTACCGCATCGACCACTACCTGGGCAAGGAGACGGTCCAGAATCTGGCCGTCTTCCGCTTCGGCAACGGCCTCTTCGAGCCGATCTGGAACCGCCGCTACATCGACAGCGTGCAGATCACCGTGGCCGAGACGGTGGGCGTCGAGGGTCGTGGCGAATTCTACGACGCCACCGGCGCGCTGCGCGACATCGTCCAGAACCACGGTCTGCAGCTCATGGCGACCTTCGCCATGGAGCCACCGGTCGAGTTCAGCGCCGAGGACCTTCGTGACGAGAAGCTCAAGGTGCTGCGCGGGGTCAAACCGATGCGCCCCGAGGATATTGCCCAGGCATCGGTACGTGGCCAGTACGTCTCCGGCTGGGTCGAGGGCCAGAAGGTGGGCAGCTACCGCGACGAGCCGGAGGTGGCGCCCGATTCGCAGACCGAGACCTTCGCAGCGGTGAAGCTGGGCATCGACTCGTGGCGCTGGGCCGGCGTGCCGTTCTACATCCGCACCGGCAAGGCGCTGCCGACGCGCGTGACGGAGATCAGCGTTCAGTTCCGACGCGCGCCGCTGGCACTCTTCGCGCGCGCCGGAGCGCCGCAGATCGACGCCAACATCCTCGCCATCCGCGTCCAGCCCGACGAGGGCATCCTGCTGCGCTTCGGCGCCAAGGTGCCTGGCCAGGGGCTGCAGATCCGCAACGTGAACATGGATTTCCGCTACGGCTCGAGCTTCGCCGTCGACTCGCCCGATGCGTACGAGACCCTGCTGCTCGACTGCATGATCGGTGACGCCAGCCTCTTCACCCGTGACGACGAGGTGGAGCGCGCGTGGGCCATCCTGGACCCGGTGCTCGCGGCGTGGGGCAGCGGCCAGGGAGGCGCGCTGCATTTCTACGCGGCGGGGGAGTGGGGTCCGCCGGCCGCCGACGAGCTGCTCGAGCGTGACGGACGCGCCTGGCGCCATCTCTAGATGAGCGCCCGATGAGCACCCGAACCAGCGGCGTCCCCGACTCGGCGGACACGGCGAGGGCCGCGCGCGAGATCGCGGTTCACCGGCATCTCATGCGGTTCGGGGAGGCGGAGAGCCTGTCGACGCCGATGTGGGAGGAGCGAGGCACCTCGGTGCGCGCGATCGCCGACCACCTCGCCGAGATGTGGGAGCCGCTCATCGAGCCGAGCGAGCCCGGCTCGCATGAGCCGAAGATCGTCGAGAAGGGCCAGTCGCATGCGCGCGCATCGGTCCTCAATCTGATCGTCACGGTGCCCGACGCCTCGGCCGCCGAGCGGGTCGTGCACGCGATGCTGGGCCTGGGTGTCCGCCATCCGTCGAGAGCCATCGTGCTCGTGGCGGACCCGCGCGGCGAGGGCAAGCCGATCGATGCTCGCGTCAGCACCCACTGCCACACCGGCCCCGGCGCGAATGAGCAGATCTGCTACGAAGAGGTCGTCCTGACCGTTCGCGGCGAGGCCGCAAACCATCTCGCCGGCGTCGTCGCGCCGCTCCTGATCCACGACCTTCCCACGCATGTATGGTGGCCCGGCGACCCGCCGTTCTCCGACGGCGTCTTCGACCAGCTGGTCGAGATGGGGGACCGGCTGATCGTCGACTCCGCCGATTTCACCGACCTGCTCGTCGGCATGCGCCGCCTCGCAAGCCTGCGGCGCCAGTCGGGAGTCGCGGACCTCTCCTGGGAGCGCCTGGGCTGGTGGCAGGAGCTCGTGGCCCAGTTCTTCGATGCGCCGCGCTTCCGGCGCTATCTACCGAACCTGAACGCGCTCTCGATCCGCTATGCGGCCGCGTCCGGCGCTGCGGCACCTTCCGCCCCTGCGACAGCCTCCGGCGGGGCCGATGCCGATGAGACCGAGGTCATCCCCGGCGCCAGCTCGCCGATGGCCCAGGCGGCGCTCATGGCGGGCTGGCTCGCATCGCGCCTGGGCTGGAAGCGCTGGAAGACGGCCGAGCCGCTCGTCGACGGGCGCATGCGCCTGCGGCTGGAAGGCAGGTACGAGATGATCGACCTGCGCATCGAGCCGGTCGCCACCGACGACGTGCCGCCCGGCGACCTGGTCAGCGTGCATCTGCGCGCACTGGGCGAGGCCGGCGCGGCGGAATTCATCATCGATCGCAGCGGTCGCGAGGCGACCGTCGCCACCAACGCCGACGGCATGACGGCGCTCCTGCGTCGCGTGACGATGGATCCGGTGACCGAGGCGGAGCTGCTCAGCAAGCAGCTCGTACTCGATCGACACGACCCGGTGTACGAGGGCGCGCTGCGTGCGGCCGGCGTCTTCCTGGCCTCTGCGCGCGAGATCGGAGATCGCCCATGACCTTCACCGTCCTGCCCGATGCCGAAGCGGTGTCCACCGCTGGTGCCGACATCTTCGTTGAGCGTGCCCGCGACGCCATCACGCAGCGAGGCATCTTCCGCGTCGCCCTGTCGGGCGGCAGCACCCCGAAGCAGATTTACCCGCTGCTCGCCAGTGAGCCGCGCATCTCGGACGTCGACTGGTCGCGCGTGGAATTCTGGTGGGGCGACGAACGTGCGGTGGCGCCCGATCATCCCGATTCGAACTTCGGCGTCGCCAACGACCTGCTCCTGCGCCACCTGCCGAAGGTCGACGAGGACGACGTACATCGCATGCCGGCCGATGCCGAAGATCTCGTCGCGGCCGCGGCCGAGCACGAGGCGGACCTGCGTGGCGCGTTCGACATCGGGCCCGACGACCCGCCGCCGGCGCTCGACCTCATCTGGCTCGGCATGGGCCCCGATGGCCACTGCGCCTCGCTCTTTCCCGGCAGTGACGCCCTGGCTGAACGCGAGCGCCTCGTCGTGGCCAACTGGGCCCCCGGTCCGAAGGCGTGGCGCATGACCTTCACCTACCCGCTCATCAATGCCGCCCGCGAGGTCCTCTTCCTGGTGACCGGCGCCGACAAGGCCGACGCGCTCGCCGCCATCCGGCGCGGCGCCGATCTCCCCGCGGCGCAGGTCAAGGCGCCGCAGACGGACTGGGTGATCGACAGCGCCGCGGCCGGCCACGCTCGATGAGCTCGCTGCTGTGGCTCGGCGGGGCGCTCGCCGCCGGCGTCGCGGCCTACGTCATCGGCAGCCCTGCGCTCACGGCGACGCGCACACGGGGCGCACGCGACCTCAACGAAGAGCGCTACCTCGCATGGCGCGGGCGCGCCACGAAGCCGTCGGCGAACGCGCCGCGCGGCATGACCCCGCCGGAGCGTCGTCGCCTGTGGATCGCGACCGGCATGGCCGCGCTCGCGGGCGTGTGCCTCGCCGCCTTCTTCGTCGCCTCCTGAGCACGGCGACCGATGATCGCCTCGCTGCTGCGCGCGCTCTTCCTGTGGCTCGGGGAGCGGCGCTGGATGGCCCGCGTGGCGCTGGGCACGCCGCTCCTGCGGCGCATGCCGCTGCGCTTCGTGGCGGGCACCACGCTCGACGACGCGCTGGCCGCCGTGCGCGTCCTGAATGCGACCGGCATGTCGGCGACGCTCGATGTCCTCGGTGAGAGCGTCAGTGATCGAGCCGCGGCGGATCGCGCGGCCGGCGGCTACGTGGACACGATCGAGCGGATCGCCGCCGACGGGCTCGACGCCAACGTCAGCCTGAAGCTGTCCCAGATGGGACTCGGGCTCGGAACCGAGGCGTGCCTCGAGGTGCTGCGCCCGGTGATGGAGGCGGGTGCGCGACACGCCATCTTCATCCGCATCGACATGGAGGGTTCGGCCACGACCGAGGCGACCCTCGAGGTCGTCGACCGGCTGCGCGCCATCGGTCACGACGTCGGGCCGGTGATCCAGGCCTACTTGCATCGATCCGCAGCCGATGCCGCGCGACTGGCCGGCGCGCGCGTGCGCACCAGGATCTGCAAGGGTGCCTACGCGGAGCCGCCGTCGATCGCGTTCGACGAGCGCGCCGACATCGATCGGTCGTTCGTTGCGCTCTCGACGGCGATGCTCGACGCGGATGCCTATCCGGGGATCGCGACCCACGACCAACGGATGATCGGGGCCGTGACCCTGTACGTGGAAGATCACGGCATCGCGCATGATCGGTTCGAGTTCCAGATGCTGTACGGCGTGCGACGCGACCTGCAGCGGCAGCTGGTGGAGCGCGGCTACCGGATGCGGGTCTATACGCCGTACGGCACCGAGTGGTACCCCTATTTCATGCGCCGCCTGGCGGAGCGACCGGCGAATGTCCTGTTCGTGCTGCGCAGCCTTTTCGGCGAGCGGCGCTGAGGGCGGGAAGCGCGCTGATCAGCACGGATCGCCGTCGGCGCGGGCCGGTGGTCCCGATGCTCCCCGACGGGCGCCTCCCGGCGGCGATGGAAGATGCCGGGTATCCTTGCCGGCGTACCCATGGCAGCCAGCAAACGGCCGAGCACCTCGAGCCTCCGCCGATTCATCACATCGCGGCCGTACGTCACCGTCGCCGAGCTGAGGCGCCGGTTCGCTCTCGATGATCCCGACGCCATGTCGTGTCTCGCGCACGAAGGCGGTCGGGTCTACGTCGGTCTGCCGGAGCGTGAGGCGGTGAAGCTCGAGGATCTCTTGAGACGTGGCGATATCGGCGTCCAGCTGAGCGTCGAGGTCCGCGCACCGGTCGCGGTCGGCGTCTACCCGATGCGCATCGCGCATTATGTCGTCGACGGCGCCGCGAACGGCAACGACGTCCATCCGGTCGAATCCTTTATAGAGACCGATCCAGATGTCGACGGCGCGCAACCGCTCGACGCCGAGATCCCCGCCTTCGAGATCACCGGCCTCGCGGCCGATGTGCCCGATGCCCGGACGGTTGACCATGGCGCCGAGCCTGACCATCTTCGCCTCAAGGACGCCATCGCGCCGATGAACGGCATCGGCGATCATCCGTTTCTGCCGCGACCGCGCGGTGCCAGGGCAACGCGCCACAACGGACGCCCCGTGCCGCACCGCCATCGCCGCATCAGGCACGATCGACCGCAGGATGGGCCAGCGCATTCGCCTTCGGGACCGCAATGAGGGTGGTCGCCATCGCGACCGATCTCATGATGGTGAGCCGCATCGCAGCGGCGGCCGATGTCGCTGCGGTTACGCTGACCCGCCTGAGATCGCCTCGTGAGCTCGGCCCAGTGGCTGACACCGATCTCGTGATCGTTGATTGGGCGGAGCGGGAGCCGTGGTGGGCCGAATCGCTGGTCGCGTGGCGAGCTGACGCACAGGTGCCGATCGTCCTCTTCGGGCAGCACACCGACCGCGAGGCGCATAGAGCAGCGCGTGAGGCCGGTCTCGGACCGATGTGGGCCCGATCGCGCCTCATGCGCGAGCTGCCACGCCTCGTCGCTCCCGCCCGATGAGCGGCGAACGGCGCCGCCCGGATTTCTTCATTGTCGGCGCGCCGAAATCGGGGACGACCGCGATGTACGAGTACCTCAGGGCGCATCCACAGCTCTTCCTGCCTGAGCGCAAGGAGCTTCGGTTTTTCGGCTCCGACCTCGAGGTCCGCGACCGCCCCCAGCCCAGCCTGGACGCATATCTCGCCTTCTTCGCCGATGGCGGCGAGGCACGGCGGATCGGAACCGCATACGTCTGGTACCTGTATTCGCAGCGCGCGGCGGCGGAGATCCGCGACTTCGCGCCCAACGCGGACATCATCGCGATGCTGCGCAATCCGATCGAGATGGTGTGGTCCCTCCATTCGGAGCACCTGTTCAACGGCAACGAGGACATCCGCGACTTCACGGCGGCGCTCGATGCCGAGGCTGACCGTCAGAATGGCCTCCGGATTCCCGCACACGCGCATCTGCCGCAGGGGCTGCACTACTCGCAGGTCCCGCGCTACGCCGAGCAGCTCGAGCGCTACTTCACCACGTTCGGCCGCGACCGCGTCCACGTCATCCTGTACGACGACTTCGCGGCCGACGTCCGATCGAGCTATCGGGCCGTCCTGTCATTCCTGGGCGTGGAGCCTGGCTCCTCGCCCCCCGCTTTCGAGGTCATCAACGCCAACAAGCGCACGCGGAGCGAATGGTTCCGTCACTTCCTGGCTCGTCCGCCCGAGCTGCCGCGCCGGATCATCCGAACCGTTGTTCCGGCCTCGCTGCGGCGCGCCGCCTACGAGCGCGGCAAGCGGATGAACGTCGCAGCGACGCGTCGCGAGCCTATGCCGTCGGCGACCCGGGAACGGCTCCGGCGCGTCTTCCAGCCCGAGGTCGAGCGCCTCTCGCTGCTCATCGGTCGTGACCTCAGCGACTGGGTACGGCCGCCTCGGTAGCGCCGAGCACCGATTCACATACGTCGAGCAACTGCGCAGCCGCATCGGCGCCACACAGGCGGATCGTGCAGCCAGCACGCTGCCTGTGGCCGCCGCCGCCAAAGGCGCCTGCGATCTGCGTGGCGTCGACTTCGTCGGTGACGCGCAGGCTCACACGCGTTTCATCGGGCTTCAGCTCTCGGAGCAGGATCGTGATCTGCGCGCCTTGGGTGCCAGCCAGAAACTCGGCGAACCCGTCAGCATCGTGCTGCTCGGTTCCGGTCTCCGCCAGCATCTCGGGCAGGAGCACCGAGTACACGATTCGACCATCGGCAGACGCCGCCACGGAGTTGAGCAGCCGGCCCCAGAGTTGCATCGTCCGGTATGGCAGCTCGCCAAGAATGCGGCGGTGAATGAACGGGAGATCTGCCCCGGCGGCCGCCAGGTCGGCGGCAAGACGCAGGGTACGCGGCGAGGTCGAGCGGTCGCTGAAGCCGTGGCTGTCACGCACTATCCCCGTCATCAGTGCGGTGGCCAATGCGGGATCGAGGGTGACGCCGAGGTGGGGGACCAGGTCGGCGATCACCTGGCACGTGGCTGCGGCTGTGGGATCGACGACGTTGATCGACCCGAACCTCGTATTCGTCACGTGGTGGTCGATATTGACGATGCGCGCGTCCGCGAACCACGCCGCCCGCTCAAGCGCAATGCTGCCGACCCGCTCGAGCGTGGCCGCGTCGCACACCACTGCCAGGTCGGGCGGGCCGGACGGCGATGCGACGACGGACCGCATCTCGGACATGTAGTCGTACATCGGGCCTGGGGCGTCGGTGCTCACCACCTCCGCCTGCTTACCGAGGCTTCGCGCGATGAGCGCCATGGCGACCGCTCCCCCGATCGTGTCGGCGTCGGGGTTCTCGTGGCATAGCGCCGTGACATGGGACGATGCATTGATCGCGGCGCGCAGCTCCGCGCCGGCAGTGATCGGGTCGAATTGGTTCGTGGGCACGGACATCAGGACTCCAACGGAGGGCTCCGCGGCCAGACGGGCGCGGGCCGAGATTGTAAGCAGACCGCACGCGGAGCGCCCGGACTTCGAACCAAACGCGTCGACTGCGCGCACCACCCGCCGAGCGGAGACGGGGTACTATTGCCGCCGCCCAACCGGTGAGCGTCCCCACATGCGCGGACGTCGCCCGATGCCATCATTCCACTGGAGATCTCTGCATGTCGATCCCTGTGACCACGTCCGTCCCCCACGGCGGCACGCTCATCAACCGCACACTCACCGGTGCGGAGCGCGACTCGGCTCTCAAGCGCGCGGCCGGCCTGCCGCGCGTGACCATCGGCAGCGTCGCCCTCTCCGACCTGGAACTGATCGGGAACGGCGCCTTCAGCCCGCTGACCGGATTCATGGGCGAGGCCGACTATCTCGGCGTGCGCGACGGCATGCGCCTCGTGACCGGGCTGCCGTGGTCTATCCCCATCACGCTCGCGGTGGACGGTGCGACCGCGGATACCCTCGAGAATGGCGCGGAAGTCGCGCTGGCGGACGGCGACGGTCGCATCGTCGGGATCCTGGAGCTGTCGGAGAAGTATCGCTACGACAAGAGTCAAGAAGCAGCGCAGATCTTCCGCACGACGGAGGAGGCGCACCCCGCCGTCGCGCGCATCATGGCCGCCGGCGACACCTACCTCGGCGGCAATGTCTGGGTGCTGAACGGTCCGCAGGACCCGCCGTTCGCTGAGTTCCGTCGCACCCCAGCCGAGACGCGTGCGATCTTCGCTGAGAACGGCTGGCGCCGTGTCGTTGGCTTCCAGACCCGTAACCCGATCCATCGGGCGCACGAATACCTCACCAAGGTGGCGCTCGAGACCGTTGACGGACTCATGATCCATCCGCTGGTGGGCGACACGAAGAGCGACGATATTCCGGCCGACGTGCGCATGCGCGCCTACCAGACCCTGCTGGCGGACTACTACCCGCAGGATCGGACGCTTCTCTCCGTCTATCCTGCGGCGATGCGATATGGCGGGCCGCGAGAAGCGATCTTTCATGCCATCGCGCGCAAGAACTACGGCTGTACGCACTTCATCGTAGGACGCGACCATGCGGGTGTCGGCAGCTACTACGGAACGTACGACGCGCAACAGATCTTCGATGAGTTCGACCCAGGCGAGCTCGGGATCACGCCGCTCTTCTTCGAACACACCTTCTGGTGCCACGCCTGCGAGGGGATGGCCAGCTACAAGACCTGTCCGCATGGCGACGACCAGCACTTGATCCTATCGGGCACGAAGGTGCGCGCGATGCTCTCGAACGGCGAGATGCCCCCGCCCGAGTTCAGCCGGCCACCCGTCGCGCAGATTCTTATCGAGTCCTACCGCGAGTCCGTCGGCGCCCGCTGACGATCCACCACCGCACTGGAGCACAATCCTCTGATGACCGACACCGATACCGCGCCGCGATCCGGTGGTCCCACCGTCTCGACGACGACCGCGACCACCGCATCGGGCGAAACTATTCACCTTGGCGGTGGCGCGGGCACGCGCCACGACCGCGAGACGACCGGATTCACGGTCTGGTTCACCGGTCTCTCCGGCTCCGGCAAGAGCACGATCACCCACCTCATCGAAGCGGAACTTCGCCGCCGTGGCCACAAGGTCGAGGTGCTCGACGGGGACGTCGTGCGCACCCACCTTTCGAAGGGCCTCGGCTTCAGCAAGGAAGATCGCGACACCAACATCCTTCGCATCGGATGGGTCTGCGAAGTCCTGAGCCGGAACGACGTCGTCGCGATCGCGGCGGCGATCAGTCCGTACCGCGACATCCGGGACCAGCTCCGTCGCGACATCGGCCGCTTCGTCGAGGTCTATGTCGAGGCACCACTCGAGGTGCTCGCCGACCGTGACGTGAAGGGCCTGTACCGCAAGGCGATGGCCGGCGAGATCAAGGGCTTTACCGGCGTGGACGACCCGTACGAGGCGCCACTCAATCCGGAGGTCGTCTGCCACTCGGACGGCCGCGAAACGCCGGAGGAGAGTGCCGCGAAGGTGATTGCAAAGCTGGAGGAGCTCGGCTACTCGCAGCCGAACGAGACCCGCTGATGCGTCCGCGGCGGCGCGTCATCGTCGTCGCTCTCGACGGGCTTGGAATCGACCTCTTTCGCGGAGCTCTGGCGCGCGGACACATTCCACATCTCGCAGCGCTGGCCGGACCTGGGGGGCCACGGGCGATTGCGACGCGGCCCCCGGCGAGCCCCCAGGCCGCGTGGACCACGTTCACGACGGCCTCGAATCCGGGGCGACACGGGATCTTCGGTCTCACGCATCCCGGTCGGCAGCTGCGTATTCGCATCGCCAGCGCCGACCACGTTCGGATGCCGACATTGTGGGACCGAGCAGCGACCGACGGACTCCGGTCGGTCGTCGTTGGCCTTCCCGGCACGTACCCGGCGCGCCGAATGTCGGGCTCAATGGTCGCCGGTTACGTCGTTCCCAACCCAGAGCGCCTGTGCTACCCGCGTGCGCTGTCCGCACGCGTCGCTGAGGCAGGGTATAGGTCCGATATCGATGTGCGTACGGCGGCGAGCGATCCTGAGCGGTTTGCCGCGGAGCTGCTCACATCTGTCGAGCGCCGAATCGAGGTGATGCGACAACTGCTGAAGCACGACCGCTGGTCGCTGGCAGTCCTTGCGTTTACCGAGCTTGATCGATGGGGTCACGCCTGGCGGCGGCGTGTCGCCGCCGGTGATCATGACGCCCTGGTGGTCGGCGACTCGATCTTGTCATCGATCGATCGCTTCTTCGGCTTCTTGCGCGAGGCGTATGGAGCCGCCAAATTCCAGGTCCTGTCCGCCAATGGCATTGCCCCCGTGGACCATCTGCTCAACCTTGATGGATGGCTCAGAGATGCCGGCTACCTTCACCGGGAGGACGGCCAGCTCGGCGGCAGGACTGTTGCGTTCTCGATGGAAGCCGGCCGAATCTACATCCACGCGACGCGCATGTTCGCCGACGGGAGGCTCGGTGGCGGCTCGGTGTTGCCGTTGATGGACGAGATCGCTGAAGGACTGACGGCGCTGCGCTCGCCCGACGGCGCCCTCCCGTTACAGGCCGTCGTCCGCCGGCGTGATCTATACGACGGACCTCACGCACGCGTCGGCCCGCATCTCGTGGCCGTGCCTGCACCGGGGTGGGCGGTTGTCAGCTCTCGGAAGCTTCCCCTGGTCAGCAAAGCTGCGGATTTCGAGGGTGGTCACCGACATGACCTGGCGTTCGCCGTCGGCGACGCCGCGGACGATGGCTCACCGGTGACCCTGGAAGACCTCGGCGCGACCGTCCTCGCGGATCTGGCGGTGTATGACGATGACGTGGATGGCACGGCTCTTCGTGCTGGTGGGGCCAAGGCGCAACGCAACTCACGATGACCTGAGGTCGCTCGGTGCTTGAGCGCACCATCGTGCCGCCGCGCGCTATTGCGCTGGCCGTACCCTTGCCTCAGGATCGCGACTAGTACTTATTACTCACTTATCACCCACTTATCGGCTAGATTCAGCCGGGTGGGGGACGCACGGGGCGAGTGCCTTCGCCCCGAGGGGAGGCCCAGCGTTACATGGTCACCATCCGACGGCGTACCGTCGCATCGCTCGAAGTGCCACGAGCGGTGCAGCCCCGAGCGCAGGCGCGGCCTCCGGCCGCGTTGACGTCTCGTCGAAAGCGAGCTTTCGATCTGATCGCGAGCGTCGCCATATTCGTCATCATCTCGCCACTCTGGTTCTTGATCGCGCTCGCGATCAAGCTGAGCTCGCCTGGCCCTGTGCTGTTCCGCCAGGAGCGGATCGGTGTCGGTGGCCAGCCGTTTACGCTCTACAAGTTCCGCACGATGCACAACGGGGTCAGCGATGAGGTGCATCGGCGTTTCGTTACCGGGATGATTCTCGGCAGCGTCGAATCGACGGCAATCTCAGCGTATGACGGAGCCTTCAAGCTCGCCCGTGATGCTCGAGTGACGGTGGTTGGGCGCTGGCTGCGGCGGACCTCGCTCGACGAGCTGCCGCAGCTCCTCAACGTGATCGCGGGGGACATGTCGCTCGTCGGTCCTCGGCCGCCCCTCGCGTACGAGGTTGATCGGTATGAACCATGGCAGCACGAGCGACTGAGTGTGCTGCCCGGGATCACCGGGCTGTGGCAGGTCTCGGGACGCAACCGCCTCAGCTATCTGGACATGATCCGGCTGGACATTGCCTACGCGAGAGACTGGACGTTCCGCCGCGATCTGCTCATTGCGATCAAGACGCCGTGGACGATGTTCGTCGATCGCGGGGGTGCTGCGTGATGGAGAAGCTTGGAATCGGCGTCATTGGATGCGGGTACTGGGGGCCAAACCTGATCCGCAACTTCGCCCGTCACGACGACGCGCATGTCGTCGCAATCTGCGACATGCAGATCGATCGGGCATCGCGCGTCGCAGGCTGGTACGGCGTCTCGGCGGTAACCGACGATCCCGCGATGCTCATCAACAACCCTGAGGTGTCGCTCGTGGTGGTCGCGACGCCTGCCGGATCGCATTTCGGCCTTGCCAAGGCCGCCCTTGAGGCTGGCAAGCACGTTCTGATCATGAAGCCGATGACGACGCGCACGGACCATGCCGAGGAGCTGATCGAGCTCGCTCGAGCCCAGGGCGTGTTGCTCGCCGTCGACCACACCTTCGTCTACACGGCCGCTGTTCGGAAGATGCGAGAAATCGTGGTGGCCGGCGATCTGGGAGACGTCTTCTATCTTGACAGTGTCCGGATCAATCTCGGCGTCTTCCAGTCGGACGTAAACGTCATCTGGGATCTGGGCCCGCACGACATCAGCATCATCGACTACGTGCTCGGTGGTCGCCTGCCGAGCGAGGTGTCGGCGGTCACCGCGGCGCACGCGGGGAGCCGTCACGAGAACATCGCCTACCTGACGATGCGCTACGGACCGAGCGTCCTGGCACACGTGCACGTGAATTGGCTCGCGCCGGCCAAGATCCGCCGAACGATCGTCGGTGGTTCGAAGCAGATGCTGGTCTACGACGACATGCAACCTTCAGAGAAGCTGCTCGTGTACGACCGAGGTGTGACGATCTCCCCTTGGGAGGATCCCGAGGAAATCTACAACCAGCTGGTGTCATATCGAACCGGCGATGTCACGGCTCCGCGCCTCGACGACCGTGAGGCGCTCGCGACCGAAGTCGACGAGGTGGTACGCGCGATCCGCGGAGGGCCGGCGCCTCTGAGCGACGCGGCGCTCGGGCTGCGGACGGTGCAGATCCTCGAAGCTGCTGAGCGGTCGGCACGCGATGGCTCCCGTCCCGTCACATTCGACGGCGGTCGCACCCCACCGCTGGCGGCGACGACCGCGTTCGCTGTCGGAGGCGCACCGGTTCACTCACTGCGCGCCCCAGCGACCGGCGACTAGCGGCCGTTGCGCCCGACGGCGCACGATGGGTCGGGCCTGAATGAGCAAGGCTCGGCCGATGGGTGCTGCGCCGGGCGGTTTCGACAGCGGTCGACTAGGATACGCCAACAAACCTGAGGTATGCGATGGAGCTGCGGTCTCTGCTGCGCCTGATCCTCCGCCATTGGTGGGTCATCATCCCGATTTTCATCATCACCGTCGGCTCGACGGTCGTGCTGACGTTGAGCCAGCGCCCGATCTACCAGAGCACGACAACGCTGCTCGTCACACCGTCAACCGATTTGAGCGCCACGCAGCAGGAGATCATCAACTCACTTCAGCTCCTGAGCCGCCAGAGTGAGATCGCAGCCACCTATGCGCTCGTGGCCTCGAGCGCCACTATTCGCCAAGCGGTCACCGACGAGCTCGGCATCACGCCGATTGACCGCCGCAACCAGCAGCTCGACCTGGACGCGCGGCTCCTTCCCGGGAGCACGGTCATCACGATCGATGTGCGGTCCACCGATGCGCAGCTCGCGACGGCCTACGCCTCTGCGGTCGGAGACGAGCTCAAAGACTTCGTCAGCAACCTAACCGAGACGTTCGATCTGTTGACCCTCGATCCGGCGAGTGTTCCCGGCGCTTCGATCGCGCCGAATGTGCCGCTCAATATCGCGCTCGGCGTCGCAGGCGGACTGGCGCTTGCCGTTGGGGCCGCGGTCGTACTACACCTGCTCTCGCCCGCCCCGCGGCTTCGCCCTCGAATGGACATCATCGATCCGGAGACCTGGGCGTACAACTTCCCATTCTTTCTGTTCCGCCTTCGTCAGGAAATGAGCCGGACACGGCGTGTCGGAACGGCGACGTCGCTGGCGATCATCGACGTGAACCACCGGGAGTCGCTCGACTCCGCCTCGCCACATGGCCGGGCTGATGCCCTCGTGCGGGTCTCCATCCTGTTCGACACCCACCTGCGGCTCGAAGACACTGCAGCACGGCTCGATGACATGACATTCGCGCTGCTCCTGCCGGACACCACCGAACCAGATGCGGTCCGGATGGTCGAGGCGCTTCGAGCGCGGATCGCGAGCGCGGTGCTCAGCATCAGCGAGCACAAGGAGCCGATGCGTGCGAATCCTGCGGCGGGGGTTGTCTCGTATGCGGGCGACGCGATGAGCGAGCAGGAGCTGCTCGATCGTGCCCGCAAGGCGCTGCAGCGCGCCGAAACGTCTCCCAGCGGCCGAACCGAGACGTTCACCACCGCGAATGCCGGACGCCCGGCCTGACGCAGGGGCCGACGAGGGGATTCTCGACGCCGCGAAAGGCGGAGGGATCGCCTTCGCCGGACGCGTCTTCACCTGGACCGCACGGCTCGGCCTCGCCGTGCTGCTCGCCCGGCTGCTTGGAGCGGACGAGTATGGCCTCTACAACCTGGCACTGACAGTGGCCACCGTCATGGCGAGCTTCCCGTCGCTCGGGCTCGACTCCGCGCTTGTGCGCTTCATGGCGGTGTACTCCTCTCGAGGGGATTTAGGCCGGCTCCGCGGAAGCCTTCAGATCGGCATCGGGATCCCGCTCATACTGAGCGTGCTCGTGGGCATCGTCCTCTTCTTCGCAGCCGAGCTGATTGCGACCGGGATCATGCATGACCCGCGGTTGACTCCACTGCTCCAGATCGCCAGCGTCCTGGTACCCGCCACCGTCCTCAACCGGCAGCTCGCGGCCGCACTCCAGGGCCTCCGCAGGCTTGGGGACGCGGTGCGTGCCGAGCAGTTCGCCCAGCCGGCCTCGCGAGTGATCATGCTGCTTGCGATCGCGGCATTTGGCCTCACGGCGGCGTGGGCCGTCGCAGCGTCGGCGCTCGCGGCGCTCGTCGCAACCCTGCTGATGATCCTGTTGCTGAGCCGCGCCGCCGGAGCAATCCGCGGCGTGCTGGCCAGTAGGGAGACTCGCGCACTGACGAGCCATGCTGTGCCCGTCTTCTTCTCGAATGTCGTGAACACCTTTGGCGGGAACCTCCAGACGTTGTTCCTCGGCGCGATGAGCAGCGCCGCATCCGTCGGTGTCTTTGCCATCGCCAATCAGATCACGCTCGTCGGCTCGATGTTTCACCAGTCGGTGGCCGCATCCTCGATGCCGGTCTTCGCCGAGTACGCCGATCGCGGCGATCGCTCAGGCAGCGAGCGGCTGTATCGGATCACCTCAAAGTGGACCTTCACGCTCAACCTGCCACTCTTCTGCCTGGTGCTTGTCTTTCCGGATGCGTTCCTCGCACTCTTTGGGCGCGAGTTCGAGGCCGGCTCAACCGCGCTGATCATCCTTGCCTGGGGCGCGCTCGCGAACGCGGCCACGGGGACGTCGGGCGCGATCCTCGATATGGCCGGTCATACGCGTGTCAAGTTCCTGAACTCCACACTGTCGCTCGGCCTGGCGATCGGCCTCAGCCTGATGCTCATTCCGCCGCTCGGCATCGTGGGAGCGGCGATCGCGGCGGTGGGCTCGGTGGCCCTGGTGAACCTGCTTCGGGTGCTCGAGGTCGCTCTACTGGTGCGGATCACGCCGTACGACGTGGGCTGGTTGAAGCCGATCCTGGCCGGCGCACTCGGCCTCGGCGCCGGGCTGCTGGCGGCGACGCTCGTCGGAGGGAGCGACACGGTTGCCGGCTTCGCCGCCGGCGCAATTGCACTGCTTGCCGTCTATGCCGCAGTGGTGTTCGCTCTCGGCATCAGCGACGACGACCGGATGGTCCTGGGCCGAGCCGGACGGAAGATCACACGCATCGGGCGCAAGCGCGGACGCCGGACAGGATCGGCCAAGCCGGTGCTCGAGTCGGACCGGCACGAGCGATGAGCTCCACGTCCGTCGGCGCCGAGGCGCCGCTCGCCACGACGCTGGCACTCTTTGCGCGCCTCGAGGAGCTGGGCGTTCGTTACTGCCATTGGAAGAGCACGCCGTCGCTGGGGACCGCCCTGGCCGGACGGACTGACCTCGACCTGCTCGTCGAGCGGGAAGATGCCGATCGCTTCGCGGAGGCGGCTCGCGGCCTCGGCTTCAAGCCGTTCATCTCACATGCGAGCCGACGCTTTCCGGCAGTCGAGGACCTTCTCGGCTACGACGAGGAG
Source organism: Chloroflexota bacterium (assembly GCA_039933775.1). Lineage (GTDB taxonomy): Bacteria > Chloroflexota > Limnocylindria > QHBO01 > QHBO01 > JBDTNK01. Next base: position 25,332 of record JBDTNK010000001.1, read on the forward strand.
ACCGGGCGCCTCATCCACCTGCACGTGTATTACCAGCTCATCCTGGGTGAGCACTACATCAAGAACCACCGCCTGCCATTCGAGCGGGCGCTCATCGGAAGCAGTGTGCTGCGCGATCGCGTTCGGGTGCCGCCACCCGAACTCGAAGTGGCAATCCTGGCGTATCGCACGCTGCTGAAGTATCGGGATACCGATGCACTGAAGGATCAGCTGGGCCTCGGGCGCCGTGGCGGGATTCCCCGCGAGGCGCTCGCCGAGCTGCGAGCGCTGATCGCAAGCACCACGCCGGATGCTGTCGGTCGGGCCATCGAGGCCGAGCTCCCCGGCCTTGCGCCTGGTCCGGTCGTCGGTCTGATCGAGCTCGTGGGAGACAACGCGCGCGACGCCGTGGCGCTCCTTCACCTGCGCCGCGAAGCACGCACCGCGCTGCGCGCGTATGAACGAGTGCCGGCAGGTACGGCCTGGTGGCGGTACGTGCGCGCTCGAGCATCGGGCGTGTGGCCCTTCCGCATCGTCACGCGCAGTGCCGGTCGGCGTGCCGTAAAGCGCAAGTCGCCGCGCGCAGGTGGCCTCGTCGTCGCGGTCATCGGGTCCGATGGGGCCGGTAAGTCGACCGCGATAGAGCACATCGTCGACTGGCTTGGCTGGCGCCTGAACGTATCGGTGCAGTACCTGGGCTCTTCGCAGCCATCGCGGACGACGGCCAGCGTGAAGCGGGTCGCCAAGCTCGGCCGCGCGCTTGCCCGGCGCCTCCCAGGCGGTGCCGATGAAGCGCCGTCGGGCGGCGTGGTCGGGGTGCTCCTAGCGCTGCGGCACCTCGCCGACGCCCGCGACCGAGAGCGCCGCGCCCGGGTTGCCCACAGGCTCGCATCGCAGGGCGTTCTCGTCCTGCTGGATCGGTACCCTCTGCCGGGCGTGCTCGTTGCTGGTCGGCCGCTGGACGGTCCGCGAATCCGGCTCACGCTCGCTGCCGGCTCCAGACTCCTGCGCATGCTGGCCGAACGGGAGGAGCGCATCTACCGACGGCTGCCGCGGCCGGATCATCTGCTCGTGCTGCGGGTCTCACCTGAAGTCGCGCGCGTACGACGGCCTGACCATGTGGCCAAAGACCTCGCGGCACGGACGGCAGCGCTCGATCGCCTCGAGGGAATCACGATCCCGATGACGATGATCGACGCCGATCAGCCGCTGGAGCGGGTCCAGGCCGACGTGCGGGCGGCGCTCTGGCGCCTCCTGTGAGGACGATCGAGTTCGCTGGCGCCGTCGGCAGCGGCAAGAGCACACTTGCGCCGGAGCTTGTCCGGCTGCTGCGGGAGGCGGGAATTGACGCGGTCGGGCAAACGGACGCGCTCGCCGGACTCGTGAGCCGCCGGGTCGGGCTCGCCGTCGATGCGCCCCACGGTGCTGCTTTCGCCGCAACCCATCCTCGTCTCATGCTCCTCGTCGCCCGGGTGTTGGCGCGCGCCGCGACCGATCGATCACATCGCCGCCGCATCGCGGGTCTCGTACTGCGGCTTGGTGCGCGGCGGCAGTTCCTGGAGTCCACGCTCGCGCCCGACAGGACCGTCGTGATCGACGAGGGTTTCGTGCAGCGCGCCGTCAACGTCTTCGCCTGGGCCCCTGGACCGCTGCCGGTGCGCGACCTAGCGCGCTACTTCAGACTGGCCCCCATCGGGGACGTGGTCGTGATGGTCCAGGTTGATGGCCGTGTCGCCCGAGGGCGCGCGCGAGCTCGAGGGCTGCCGCAACGGGTCGCAGCGAAGCCAGTTGAAGAGGCCGAGCGATTCTTGGCAAGAGCGGAGCAGGTGGTTGATGCGGCCGGCCGAGTGCTCCAGTCGCTCGGCGTGCCGACGATCGTGGTGAACAATGACGGTACGCGCGAGGGGGCGGTCGACGCGCTGCGCGGACACCTGCCGCAGCTGGCGGGCGCAGCGCAGCCGCCGCGCATGAAGTTTGGCCCGCTCGCATTGTCCCGCCCGCGCCGGCGGGGCCGGGCGGCCGTCACTCCAACGGGACTCGAGGCCGCGATGGACGCGCTCGGGATTGGTACCTGGCGGCTGCTGCGTCCGCTTGGCCGGGCCACCGGCCGCAGCGGGTCTGCGCTCGTCGAGACGCCCGCCGGGCCGCTCGTGCTCAAGCGCTATAAGGCCAGCGTGCCGATCGATCAGGTACGCGTCGAGCACGAGATTCTCCGCGAGCTCGAGGCGCTTCAGTTTCCGGCACCCCGGCTCCGAGCGAGCTCGGACGGCACAACGATCATCGATGCCAGCGGGGCGATGTTCGCCGCGTTCGGCTACCTCGACGGCTATCGACGCTCAGACGACGTGCTCCGGCCGGGGTGGTTGCAGCCGGCCACGGCGCGACTCCACGGTTCGGCGCTTGGCGCGCTGCACGCTGCGCTCGCGGGCTTCGTCCCCGAAACAACGAGCCCGCACGGCTTGGACCGCAACGCGCCGGGCCGCCGAGCTCGCGATCTGCAGTGGCACGAGGACCTCCTCGATGAGGTCGAGCGCAGTCCACGCGCACCTCGCCTTCGGGAGGAGCTCGCCGAGCTGCGCCACGTCCTCCCCGAGAGCGACGCGCGGGTGTCGGCCGCGGAGCTGTCGGCAGGAGTGGTGCATGGCGACTTCGGGCCATACAACGTTCTTATCCGGGATGGCGCGCCGCTCTTCATCGTCGACTACGAGCTTGCGCGACTGGACTGGCGCGTCGTGGATCTGGCAGCGGCACTCCCGCGATACCTCGGACGCCGGCGCGGCCGCGACGCGGAGCGACGCCTGAGTCGATTCCTGGATGGGTATCGGTCCAAGGTGGGCCTTTTGCCGCAGGAGCTGCGAGCGCTGCCGGCGGTGTTGGCCTTCCTTAGCCTGCGCCGGGCTGCGGTTCTGCTGGGCCGCTGGATCGATCAGCCTGGAGACGCAGCGCCCTGGGAGGTCATCGAAAAACTGATGCTCGCGCGCACCATCGCTGCAGGTGATCACGTAATCGCACGCGTGGCGCGCACATTCTGAGGAATCCGACTCTGGACGGGTCACACAGGAGGGGGCACAATGGGCCATCCGCAATCATCCAACAGTACTTGAGGGGGCGTGCCCGCCGTGCCGAAAATCTTGAAGGTCGTCGCTGTTCTGGCGGTGACGTTCGCGCTCATTGCCCCGGGCCTCGTGGTGGCCAAGAACGACAAGGCGACCGCGCCGCAGCAGGCGTTTGTCCGATTGTTGCGTCACATCGAGGTGGCTGAGTTCGGGATCGCGCATCCTGCCGGGCTGGCGTATGTCCCGGCCACGCGCGCGCTGCTCGTCATCGACGCGTCCGGCGCGGCGAGCCATCTGGTTGGCGTCAGCGAGGACGACCTTGGGCCCGTTGCGCTGCCTGCCGTGCCAGATTCGGCCGCGGCGGTGACGTTCGACGCGGCCACGAGCGCCCTCGTCGTCATCGACGGCAGCGCCGTCGTGAACGAGGTCGCGGCACCAAACGGCCGCCCATCTGGTCCTCCGACGCAGGGCCGCGCCGTCGCTCCCCAGACCGTGACCGGCACGGCAATAAGTGGAGGTGAGCTGCTCGTGGGCGACGGCAGCGGCTTCGTCGCGCTTGCGCCGGACGCTTCGCGCGGGTCGAGGCGTGTCGACATGAGCCGCCTGGGAGAGCCGCTTGTTGGCATCGCCGTCGATCCGGAGAGCGGACATCTCTACACCTTGGGCAGCAGGTCGCGGACGCTCTTCGAGCTCGACACGACCGGAACCGTGCTGTCCACGCGCGATCTCTCGACGCTCGGGCTGAGCGAGCCCCAGGCCATTGTGGCCGCGCCCAGCGCCGACACGACGGACGATGCGACGGCGATCAGCCTATTCGTCGCCGATGCCGGCCCAAGCGGCGGCACGGGGACGGTTGTCGAGCTGGGTCTACAGGCACCGCAGATTTCCCCACAGCTGGCCCTCGCGGCGGCGAGCAACGCGACCCTCGTCCGCACGATCGACACATCCGGATGGCCAAGCCCGGATCCTTCGGGCATCGCCTACAACACGGCGAGTAATCGGCTCATGGTCGTCGACGGTGAGATCGACGAGATGCAGATCTATTCCGGGTTCAATGGCTACGAGTCGACGCTCACCGGTACGCTCCTGCGGACGTTCGACACGCTCGGCTGGCGGTCCACCGGACCGTGTGGTGGCCAATCAGGTCTCCAGACCTGCCTGAACAAGGAACCGGTCGGCGTCGCGATCAACCCGACGAATGGCCACGTCTTCGTTTCGAACGACTCGAAGAAGACGGTCTGGGAGGTCACTCCCGGTGGTGACGGCGTCGTAGGCGGCAGCGATGACGTGCTGCGCTCGTTCCGGCTCGATACTCTCGGCGTCGGCGATCCCGAAGGCCTCGGGATCGGCGGCGGACGGCTCTGGGTCGCCGACGGCACGAACCGCGAGATCTGGTCGCTCGCCCCGGGTAACGACGGGCTCTTCGGGACGCCCGACGACCCCATCGCCCACTTCGACACTGATTCGCTCGGTGAGCCGGATCCGGAGGGCGTCGACTACGATTCCGCGACCGGACACCTGTGGGTCGTGAGTAACGACACCCAGCAGACACTGCTCGAGGTCACGACTTCGGGTTCGCCGGTGCAGGTCGTGGACATCTCGGCGTCTCAGGCACGCTCGCCAGGCGGCGTGGCGGTTGGACCAGCGAGCGGCGGTTCGGGTCGCAGCGTCTACGTCGCGGATCGCGGTGTCGACAACAATGACAATCCGAACGAAAATGACGGACGCATCTACGAGCTGGCGATCGGCTCCGCGCCAGATCCTACGCCGACACCGGTGCCCACCCCAACGCCCGTCCCCACCGCCACGCCGATTCCGACGGCGACGCCGAGCGCGACACCATCGGCGACACCGGTTCCGCCGGGCACCAACCTGGTGGTCAACGGCGACTTCGAGGCCGACGTCAATGGGGACGGCCCGGACAACTGGTCGACGCACGAGCATTTCACTCGGTCGACCACGGCCGCTCACGCAGGGACGTACGGTGGCTTGCACAGCGCGACAGATGGGAGCCGATACAACATCCAGCAGGATGTGCCGGTCGTGGGTGGCAACGCATACGACTTCAGCGGCTGGGTCAACATCCCGAACGCCAATGGCACGACGCGGTTTATCCTGAAGGTCCAATGGCGTAGCAATCGGAATCTTGGCGTGACTGAGATCGCGAAGTTCACGACCGCGACCAGCGGGTGGGTCCAGGTCAATGATTCGGTAACGGCGCCTGCGGGTGCCACGGCAGCTCGACTGATCATGACGCTGCGGAACTTCAACGGGACCGTCTGGGTCGACGATTTTCGCCTGCAGCGCTGAACCCGGAAATCGCACCCGTCCATGACCTCGCGGGCTGAACCGGTCAACCGGCCGCCGATCGCTGCCCTTGCACTGGGCCGGCCGTTCGACGCGCGCTGGAGCGGTGTCGCGACCGTGGTCGTTGGCATCCTGGCTGGACTGGCGATCGCCTATTTGATCGCAACCGGCAATGGCCAGATGGCCATCGGAGCCGCCCTCGCGGTGCCCATCGCCGCGCTGGTGGTCGGCGATCCATTCATCGGGGTGATCCTCTGGGTCCTCACCGTCCCGTATTTCAGCGGCCTTTCCGCCGAGACCGGGCCGGTGATCTGGGCCGTCCATCGGTTCGGCATCCCTGCGGTGATCGTGCTGACCGCGGTTCACAGCCGCCTGGGATGGCGTCGCTGGGGCCTCCGCGTCGGGTGGGTCGATCTGTTTCTTGCGGCATTCATCGCGATCGGGCTAGTGAACATCGTGTTCCTGGCACCAAACACACAGCGCATGATCGCGTCGTTCTACGACAAGATGATTGTCCCGATCGCGCTCTTCTGGCTGATCCGAGCGATGGCACCTCGCCGCCGGGAGCTGCGCATGCTGGTCGGGGCGGGGCTGATTACGCTGGTGACCCAGTCGACCATCGGCTTGCTGTCCTGGGTGGCCCCGAGCGTGCTTCCCTCAGCTTGGCTCGGGCGCGCCGGAGAGCGCACGACCGGCACGCTCGGCGGCCCTGCTCCGTTCACGATCACGCTCGTCCTTTTCGGGATCATCGCGGTCCACGCAGCGGCCCAGTCGCCCTCGGTGCGGCATCGGGCGGTCATGATCGGTGCCACCCTGCTCGCGGCGGTTGCGATCTTCCTGTCGCTCTCTCGTGGGAGCTGGTTAGGCGCGGGCATCGCCTTCACCGGGGTCGCATTGATCCACCGCCGTCTCGTGGGGCTCATGGCAGTCATCGCAGTCTTGACGATCGTAGCGCTGAGCGCCGGACCGCTCGCCGAGCAGGTGGCCTTCGCCCAGGAGCGGATAGGTGACGACGACACGGTGGAGTCGCGAATTGTCACGAACGATGCATCGCTGCGCATGATCGAGGCACAGCCGATCATCGGGTTTGGCTTCGGAAACTTCGAGCGATACGACGAGTCGTTCAAACGGCGCGTGGGCGACATCCCGCTGAAGTTGGGTGGGAGTTCCCACAATACCTACCTGGCAATGCTCGCGGAGCAGGGCATTCCCGCCACCACGCTCTACCTCGCCGTGCCGGTCGTCCTCCTCGCGACGACGTTCCTTCGCTGGCGGGACCTGCCGCCTTCTGGCCTGGGCAGCCGCGTGTTCGTGGCAGCCCTGTGGCTCGCGATCATCGACATGTTCGTGGTCCAGAATTTCCTCGAGATGATCCACTCATCGTACTGGGCGACTTCCCTCTGGTGGCTGACGCTCGGCCTCATCGCATCGGTTCTCGACCGCGCCGACGAGCGACGGCGGTTCGATACCGCGGTGGACCGATGATCACCCCCACCGCTGAACCGCTGCCGGTGCCGCCACCAGAGCGGATCGACTCGATCTTCGTCGTCGGTCTCAGCCGGAGCGGCACGACGCTGCTGCGCAACATCCTGAACCGCCACGACGCCATCGCCATCGCGCCCGAGAACCACTTTCTTGGGCATCTCATCGCCAGTGAGGGCGTGCGGCACAAGCTCCGCCGCTTCGGCGACTTATCCGACGACGCACGGCTTCGCAGCATGGTCGACTTTTTTTACGACGGCGGTCTGAGCCGCGCCAGCCGGCTGCGTGACCCGAGCCGCTTCTGGGCGTGGCTCGCCAAGCGCGTCCCTCGCGAAGAGCTCTTCGCGCGGCTGGTAGCGACAGATCGCAGCGAGCGAGCGATCTTCGGGGCCGTGCTGGATGCCTATGCGGTGCGGAAGGGTAAGCGGATTCGCGGCGAGAAGACGCCGGCCCATCTGCGCTACGTGCCGACGCTGCTTGACTGGTATCCCGGAGCCCGCGTGATTCACATGATGCGCGACCCCCGTGCGATCTTCGTGTCGGAGCTGCGGCGGCGACGAGCGACCGGCGGCGGCAAACCCTATCGGTTCCTGGCGGCTGTACCGCCGCTGCTTGCCGCCTTCGTGCTGATCGAGACGACCGTCATCTGGGTCGAGGGGGCGTGGCGCGCGGGGCGCTACGGGCGCACGTTCCGTGGTCGGTATCGGATGCTTCGGTTCGAGGATCTCGTCCGCCGTCCCGAGGTCGAGCTGCGCCAAGTCTGCGCATGGCTCGGCCTCGACTTCCAGGAAGAGATGCTCGAACAGCACGTGGTCAGCGTCGGTGCGCGGCTTGGCGAGCAGGGCATCGACAGCGAGGCGGCGACGCGCTGGCAGAGCAACATCCCCGCGTGGGCCGATTGGTGGTTCCGCACCGCCCTCCGTGGCCGCCTGCGAACTTTCGGATACGAGACGGCAGACCGATGACGGCTGAGCCGGCCGGTCCCATCTTCATTGGCGGACCTGATCGCTGCGGCAAGACGCTCGTCGCGGCGCTGCTCGGCTCGCACTCGCGGATCGCGATCCCGGTGGTGGGCTCCAACGTATGGACGCTCTTCTACGGCCGCTTCGGCGATCTCGAGGTTGACGCCAACTTCGACCGTTGTCTCGCGGCGCTGATGGCATACAAACACATCCGGTTTCTGGATCCGGACGAGGCGCGGCTGCGTCAGGCCCTGCGCCGTGGGGGACGGACCTACGCCAGGCTCTTTGCTGCCATCCAGGCGCAGCACGCCGAGCGACTCGCCAAGCCGCGATGGGGGGACCAGACTGGCCTCGTGGAGGCCTACGCCGACGAGATCTTCGCCGCGTACCGGGGTGTGAGGATGATCCACATGGTTCGAGACCCGCGCGACCGCTACGACGCATCACTCAGTCTCTGGCCCGAGGGGAAGCTCCGAGCCGGCGGTGCAACCGCGCGCTGGCTCTACTCCGTGCGTCTGGCCGAGCAGAACGCCGCGCGCTACGGTGACTCCTACCGGATTCAGCACTATGAAGCGCTCGTCCACGATCCCGAGGCGACGATTCGGGAGCTATGTGCCTTCGTGGGCGAGGCGTTTGAGCCCGCCATGATGGAAATGGGTGACATGCCGACCTACCGGGCGAAGCTGGAGGCAGGCAGATCCCGGTCGAGCGCCGGGCCGCTGATCAGCGACGCGTTCGTCGGAATCTTCCGCGGCCGTCTGGCCCCGGCTGAGCTCGCCTTCATGCAGTCGCGAGCCGGCTCGACGATGAGACGTCACGGATACGCCCTCGAGCAGGTGCAGATGGGAAACGTTGCGCGGCTCCGCTACCTGGCGCTCGACTGGCCGCTCGACGCATTGCGTCTCGCTGCATGGCGAGCACGGACCATCGTTTCGCGGATCGCCCCGCGGTTCGCCGGCCGGCAGCCGCCGCGACGTCATCTGGCATGACCGTGCCGACCGCTGGGCCGGTTTTCATCACCGGACTCGATCACGGTGGCAAGACGCCGCTGAGGGTCGTGCTCGACAGGATTCCCACCCTGGCGCTCTTGCGGCGAGCGTATCTGTGGACCTGGTTCGACGGCCGCTTTGGGCCACTCGCCGAACCAGCGAATTTGCGGCGCTGTGTCGCGGCGCTGAAGGCTCACCGCGCGCTTGCGAGCCTGGACCTCGACGTGGGCAAGATCAGCCGTCAATTCGCGGAGGGACCTGCGAGCTACGATCATCTCTTTATGCTCATCGGCCAGGCTTACGCCGAGTCCCGCGGCGCCTCGCGCTGGGGCATGCAGGAGTCGAACCTCGAGCGTCATGCCGCGCGATTGCTGTCGAGCGATCCGTCGACGCGCATCGTCCATCTCGTGCGGGACCCCCGGTCGTGGTACGCGGCGGTTTCCGCGGATGCGGCGCGCCGAGGTGGCATCGGGGTCGCCGCCGCAGTCTGGGGCCGTTCGAGCCGGCTCGCGCTGCGGCTCGCCGCCCACCACCCCGGACGCTATGGGCTCGTGCGTTACGAGGACTTCGCCGCTGACCCGGCTGCAACCGTTGAAGGCGTGTGCCGGTTCATCGGCGAGCCAGCGGAACCGGCGGTGCTGGCCGCCGCGGCCGGACTACGGTTGTCCACCAGTGGCCACGAGCTGCCGGCCAGATGCAGCGTCTATTTCGAGACGGAGCTCGCCGACGTCATGACCCGGCTCGGCTACCATGGCGCGTCCGAGCTGCGATGGAGAGACGCAGCGCGATTTCGGCTCCTGACCCGACCCGTGGCGCGCCTTATGGCGACGGGGTGGTCGGCGACCGAGCGCTGGCCGACCGCCGGAGAGTTGATTCGCGGTCGAGCAACAGCTCGCAAAGTGAGACTGGATGATGCACGCTGAACCGATGACCGATGCACCGGCGGGGCCTGTCTTCGTCGGCGGCCTGGACCGAACGGGCACGAGCCTCATCTACGCGCTGCTCGCTTCTCATCCGAGCCTGGCAATGTCGCGCCGCACGAACTGGTGGACATATTTCTACGGGCGCTTCGGCGACCTCGGTGACGATCGCAATGTGGATCGATGCCTCTCGGTCATGCAGCGGTATCGGCGGCACCGAAAGCTCGATCCAGACTGGGACCGCCTGCGGGCGGACTTCGTCGCTGGGGAGAGGTCGTACGGCCGGCTGTTCGCGCTGCTGGAGGCGCAGCATGCTGCTCGCCTCCATCGTCCGCGCTGGGGCGACAAGTCACTTCACACCGAGCGCTACGCGTCGCTCGTTTTCGAGCATTTTCCGGACGCCCGCATCATCCACATGATCCGCGACCCCCGCGACCGCTATGCATCGGTGCTCAAGCGGTGGAAGCGGGTTCGTGGCGGCGCCGGTGCGTCGACCGCCGCCTGGATCGCTTCGATTCGACTGGGCGAGCGGAATCGGGAGCACTATCCGGATCGCTACCGGCTGCTGCGCTACGAGGACCTGGCGGCGGAGCCCGAAGCGACGATGCGCTCCATCTGCAACTTCATTGGTGAGCCGTTCGAACCGCGCATGATGGGGATGGAGGGAGCTGCCGACTTCCGCGACGCTGGCGGCAACAGCTCGTACGAGCGATTTGCGGAGGGAACGATCTCCACCGCCTCCATCGGTCGTTATCGGTCGGTCCTGGATCCAGCCGACCTGGGGTTCATCACGAGCAGCGCCGCAGCCGAGATGCGACGGCACGGCTATGAGGTGGGGAGCGAGAAGGCGCCCGCCAGTGGTCGGCTCCGGTATCGGCTCGTCGCCTGGCCGATGAACGCGGTTCGGATGGCGGGATGGCGAGCACGCGAGTGGCTCTACGACCGGCTGGGACGCGCGCCGGGCTCGGAGACGATGAGCGAGCTCAGCCCGGCGTCGAATACCGCGGGCGATCAGGGCACGTAGCCGTGACGCTCCATGTCAGCGCCGAGGGCCCCTGAGAGGAATCGTGACGCTAGCGGGTGGATGTGGTCGCGCCATCGCTCCGCCGCCTTCGAGTCGAACCCGTCGCCGGCGTGGCGGCCCGCCGTGTAGCTCGACCCCGTTCGGCGCGCCTCCAGCAGCGATGTCGAGAACGCGATCCCGAGGAATTCGCATACCCGGCGCAGGGATGCTTCCGGATCCCCAATAAGGTCTTCGAACCGGACGAGGAGATAGCGATCGCCAAGCTCCCGTCGATAGCGACTGTCGAGCCGCGCGGCTGCACGCCAGGTGATCGCGGTGTGGCCGAGCTCGATCGGCATGAGCGCCGGGTCGCCCACCGCATCCGGCAGCCATGGTAGCCGCCGCTTCAGCCCCCAACGCCCGTCCTGGCGGCGTCGCAGCTCCGATGTGAAGATCGCCCGCGGATCCCGAAAGGTGTGGATGAACCGTGCGTCCGGGAACCAAGCGTGCAGCTGCGGGACATCGGCCAGGTGCTCGGGTGTCTTCTCACCGAGCACGAGGGGAGCCTGCTCGCTGCAACGATCCTCGGCGTACAGGGTCATCCCGAGCACGAAGAGGCTCCGGAGCGTGCGATCGGTCGCTGCCAGTCGCTCGGTGAAGGCCTCGACCGGCACGTTCTTGCGGAGCCAGTTCCAGAGCCCCTTGCCACTGAACGAGTCAGGCGTGTACATCTCCACGGCGAGCGCTCTCAATGCCGTGGGATCGCCCGTTCCCTTGAGGCGCTCGGCCAGGCGAAGATGCTTCGCTCGTCGGAAGAAATGCGTCTCGGGTGCCAGACACACCTGCGACGAACGATTCAAAACGTGCTGGAGCAGGGTCGAGCCGGTGCGGGGGCGGCCCACGATGAACAGGTGCGTCGCCTGATGCACCTCAGGCGTCAAAGCTGTACCCGGCGAGCCCCGCATGCCTGGCGATACCCGCCTCGATCGCCGTCCGCTGCTCAGCGCTCCAGTCGACCTGATCACGGGTCCGGGAGGGGCCGCGGAAGAGGATGCCGGCGGCCGCTTGGAGGTAGTCCTCGGGTGCCGGCAGGCCAAGGAGCGTGCATAGCACCGCGAGCTCCTCACGCGGGCGCGTCACCAGATCCTCGTGCCGGAGTGTGTGAATCGCATCGGGCTCCAGGCGCTCCCGAAGCCGCTCAATCTTCTCCCAGTTTCCGAAGTAGCGTTCCAGCCCGCTCTCGAACGTCCGGCCGCTGCGCAGCATCATCGTGCCGATGTTGTCGTACGGATTGCGCACGACGTGGATGAAGCGCAGGTCGAGCCCAGCCATCGTTCGCCGCAGTCGATCGAGGAACGCTGGATCGGCGTCGAGGCGCTGCACCGACCGTCCGGCGTCACTGTCGCCCACGACGCGCAGCTCCCGATGCCGGCCCTGCCACTGCCCGGGGACCGCATAGCTGTAGACGCTCCCGCCGCGGCCGCGCTTGCGGCGCTCACGCCGATGCTGGTCACGTGCCACCTTCAGGCAGAGCGCCAGGACCCGGTCGCGGTCGAAGCCGGCAGCGACGTACTTCAGGGCGTCGAGCTCGTCGGAGAGCACGATCTGCGGATGTGCGTCGAGGAGCGCTCCCACGATGCTGTGCCCCGAGCGCGCATGACCCAGGAACGTGACGAAGGTGCCAACACTGCGAAGCTCGTCGCGATGGCGGCGTGCGTCACGTGTCGAGATGGCATAGCGCCAGCCCGTGTGCAGCGGCGTGCCCCGGACGAGGTGACGGACGCGCCCGGCGAATGACTCCTCGCCGAGAGGCAGCTCACTCATCGTCGCTCGTCACGGCCGGCTCGGCGCTGCGGTGCCGAGCGCGATTCCTGCCGACGATACGAGGCCGCAGGTGGCGCCAGTAGAGCCCGCCGACGGCGCTCACTGTCGCGTACTGGGCCTCGTGCCAGCGGCTCGGTGGGGCCAGCTCCCAGGACGGCGGCAACTCGTATCCCCAGCGGCGCATGTAAGGCCCGAACACGCGGCGAGCGTGGCGCTGCGCCCCCTCGTCGTAATACGTGCTGAAGTCCCGATCGCGCTGTCCGGTCTGGTTGGCGACCGGGAGCGGTCGGACCGGCTCGACCCCGATCAGGCGCAGCGCCTCAGCGAAGTCATCGGTCAATCGTTCGAAGCGCATCACAAGGTCGAAGCGATCGTGAGAGAGGCTGGCCCAGGTGTCGAAGGGGAGGGGATAGAAGCGACGGAGGAAGCCGCCGAAATCGCTGCGCCCACGGCGCACGAAGCGGAACGCACTCTCGTCGAGCACACGGTTCACGAAGGGCTTGTGCTTGGGCTGCCGGGCTGGGTCAGTGTACCGGCCCTTGTGATCAGTGCGGAACTTGAAGTAGCGGCTGACCGCGTCATCGAGCGGGTTGCGGATCGAGGAGAAAACGAAGTAGCGCCGCTCGTCCTCCGTCGCGATTGCGGCGAACTCCTCGTAGGTCGCGTGCTTGTGGAGGATGGGCTCGCCGTCGTACAGCTCGCGCAGCTCGCGTCGAACGGCGGTCGAGCCGGTACGGGGAAGCTCCACGAAGAGATATCGGTGTTTATGACTGATGATCATTGACGCTCGTGGCACAGCGAGTCGAAGGGGAAGCGGAAGATAGCACGCTCACCGCGGTCTCACCCGGGATGGTATCGTCCGGCTCCGCGCCCGGCCAGGGCGCGCTCGGCATGTTCAACGAGACGCGAGGGAGGGATGGGGACTGATCCGGAGACCACGGTGCTGCAGGTCGTGGCGAACCTCGACATCGGTGGTGCCCAAGAGGTGGTCCGCACGTTGTCGCGCTTTCTGCCCGAGTTCGGATGCCGCCCGGTCGTGGTGACGCTGCGCGATGGGCCCCTGCGCGGCGAGATCGAGCGTACGGGTGTCGCGGTCGAGGTTCTGCCCGGGCGCCGTCACTCGCTCGTTCGCTCCGTCTGCGCGATTCCGGAGCTCGTCCGCCTCAATGCTGATCTCGGCCGCCTGGCGCGTCGCTACCGCGCCTCCGTCGTGCAGACGCACCTGCTGCGAACCTTGGATTTCGTGGTCCTGCCGCTTCGCGCGCGCGGCGGCGTCCGCGATGTGTTCTGGACCGTCCACAACGCCCGGCTTGATCTCCGATCCGATCAGCTTCCCGGCGGCGGCCGCCTCTTGGCACCCAAGGTCCGAGCGCACCGCATCCTGTATCGGGTCGGCATCCGTGGGGCCAGCGGATTCATCGCCGTGTCAGAGGACGCTGCGCGCGCCGTCCGCGACCAGCTCCATCCACCGCCGGAGAAGCTCTTCACGATTCCGAACGGGATCGACACGGACCGATACGGGGCATCGGTTGACGTCACGGACGTGCGACGCCGAATCGGCGTGCCCGTCGAAGGACCGATGCTCACGGTGGTCGCCAAGCTGATGGAGCAGAAGGGCCACCGCATCCTGCTCGAGGCGCTGCCGAGTGTGCTGGAGCGCCACCCCGACCTGCAGATCGTCTTCGCCGGCGAGGGACCGCTCCGCGACGAGATCCTGGCGCTGGTCGAGGCCATCGGGATCGCGAGCCACGTGCATCTCGTCGGCAACCGGCCCGACGTCGCGGACCTCCTCGCGGCGAGCGACCTGTTCGTCCTGCCGTCGCTGTGGGAGGGCCTGCCGATGGCGTTGCTGGAGGCCATGGCTGCGCGGCTTCCGGTCGTCGCCACGTCGGTGTCGGGCAGCCGCGACGTCATCGTCGACGGGGAGAGCGGCCGGCTGGTGCCACCAGGCGACCCCGCTCGGCTGGTGGCCGCGATCATCGAGATCCTCGGGGATCCCGCCCGCGCTCAGCGGCTGGGAACGGCGGCCCGGAAGCGGGTCGAGGCCGAGTTCAGCGGCCGGACCCAGGCGCGCCGCCATGCGGCGCTCTTCCGACGCGACGCACGCGAACCGGTCGGGGAGGTCGCATGAACAGCGATGGAAGTGGCTCGAGCGACGCGGACCGGAGTACGCTGACGGACGGGCCGTTGCGGCTGACGTACCTGATGGGCCGCTACCCCGTCCTCACCGAGACCTTCATTGACCGCGAGATCCTGCGGCTCATCGATCGAGGCGTGGATCTTCGGATCATCTCGATCCGGCAGCCTGACCACAATCTCTCGCCGCGCCAGCATGACCTCCGCAAGCGTGTTTCGTACCTCCTCCCCGTGTCTTTCGGGTCGCTGGTGGCGGCGCATGCCACGGCGATGGTCACGCGGCCACGGACCTACTTCGGGACGCTCGGCTGGCTGCTGACACGGCGTCATCCGCGCCGCACGCGGCTTCGGACGTTGCTGCATTTCGGGACCGGCGTCTATGCCGCGTGGAAGCTGCGCGATCGCAAGGGCGTCCACGTTCATGCCCATTTCGCTGACCGTGCGGCGACCGTGGCACTCGTGGCGAGCCGGCTCATCGACGCCCGCTACAGCGTCACGGCCCACGCGCGCGAGATTTACGTCGCTCCGGTGCTGCTTCCCGAGCGGATTAGCCAGGCGGCCTTCACCGCGACCTGCACCGAGTACAACCGGCGGCACCTCGCGACGCTCGTCGACGCCAGCACTGCGCAGCGCATCCTGCGCCTCTACCACGGCCTCGACCTGAGTACGTTCGATGGGGCGCCGGGTCGCTCCGAGGATCGAGAGCGCCCGCTGCTGCTCTCGGTCGCGCAGCTCTGGGAACGCAAGGGCCTCGAGGACCTCGTGCGCGCCTGCGGCCTGCTGCGTGATCGCGGAGCCATCTTCGCGTGCGACATCGTCGGCGAGGGTCCGCTCCATGGGCGGCTCGAGGGGCTCATCCGGCAGCTTCAGCTCGACGGGATCGTCACGCTCACCGGTCCGCTGCGCCATCCCGCAGTGATTTCGCGGCTCGCCGCGGCTCGCGCCTTCGTGCTGCCCTGCGTCGTGGCGCCCGATGGTGACCGCGACGGCATCCCGAACGTGATCCTGGAGGCGATGGCATCGGGCCTGCCGGTCGTCTCGACCCCAGTCTCCGGTATCCCTGAGGTCGTTCGGGATGGCGAGACCGGCTTCCTCGTTCCCGAGCACGATCCGCCCGCGGTGGCCGATGCCTTGGAGCGCCTGCTGGCCGATCCGGAGCTCGCTGGCCAGCTCGGCGAGGCAGGCCGCGCCTTCGTCCGTCGGGAGTTCGATCTCCATCGCAACGTCGATCGTCTGATCGACCAGTTCGTCGCGTCGAGCATGTCGGCAGCACCTTGACCGACACCACGAAGCTGCCGCGCGATACGACGTTCGTCGTATGGGCGGCTCGTCATCGCGGCACCCGGAGCGCGTGGCTCGCCGCCGAGCTCGGCATCGAGGACCTGCACTACCTCGCGCCGAGCTCCGGGCGTGGGCTTCGGGCGGCGCCGATGAAGTATCCGAGCCAGCTCGTTCGGACGCTGCGCCTGCTCACGGCGCGCCGTCCGCGCGCCGTCTTCGTCCAGAGCCCGCCGAGCTTCGCGGGCTGGACGGCAGCCGCGTACGCGGCTGCCTCGGGCGCTGCGGTGGTGGTCGACGCGCACAGCGACGCCTTCGAGCGGGCAATCTGGACGCGCCCCGCGTGGGTCAACCGCCAGATGGCGCAGCGGATCGCTGCCGTCCTCGTGACTGACGAGCACTGGGCCAGGATCGTTCGTTCGTGGGGTGGGACGCCGATCCTGGTCCCGAACGTTCCGGCACCGCTCGTCCCCGGCTCCGCTCCGCCACTCGATCCAGAACGCCCCAACGTCGCCGTGGTCAACACCTGGGCGCCTGACGAGCCGCTCGACGCGGTGCTGGCCGCGGCCGAGCTCATGCCCGGTGTCGCCTTCCACGTCACTGGCCGCAGCGATCGGGTCGGCACGCTCGGTCGACCCATTCCAGCTCACGTCACCTTCACCGGATTCCTGGACGAAGCGACGTACCTCGGCCTCTTGGCCACCGCCGACGCGGTGGTGTGTCTCACCTCTCGCGACCACACGATGCAGAACGGTGCCGCCGAGGCGCTCACCCTCGGCACGCCGGTGGTGACGTCGGACTGGGCCATCCTGCGCAGCTATTTTTCGCGCGGCACCGTCCACACCGACAACAGCGCATCGTCGATCGAAGCCGGACTGCGGCGGCTCCTTGCGGAGCGCGACGCCTACCGGGCCGAGATCGTTGCGCTGCGCGACGAGCGCCGTCGCAGCTGGGAGGAGACGCGCGCAGAAGTCATCGAGGCGGTCTGGCGCCGGTTGGCGCCCTCGCCCACGAAACACGACACGAAAGGACTCATTCCGCGATGACGCGAATCAGCATCTTCGGCCTCGGCTACGTGGGCGCCGTCTCGGCAGCCTGCCTGGCGGATCGCGGCGTCACCGTGGTTGGCGTTGACGTCAGCGGCCTAAAGGTCGAGATGATCAATGAAGGACGCAGCCCGATCGTGGAGGAGGGATTGCCGGAGCTGATCGCGGAAGCGGTCACGGCTGGACGGCTGAGCGCCACCTCCGATGTCGCTGCGGCGATCGAGGCAACCGACCTGTCGCTCATCTGTGTCGGCACGCCGAGCCGCGGCAACGGCGGGCTCGACCTGACTGCCGTCCAGCGCGTGGCCGAGAGCATCGGTCTTGCGCTTCGCGACAAGACCGCGCCTTACGTCGTGATTGTGCGCAGCACCATGCTGCCCGGGAGCACCGAGACGGTCGTCATCGAGGCGTTGGAGCGCACGTCGGGCCGATCCATCGGTCCAGACCTCGCTGTCTGCTACCACCCCGAGTTCCTGCGCGAGGGGAGCTCGATCCGCGACTTCCAACATCCGCCCTTCACGATCATCGGCGGCGACGACGAGGCGGCCATGGCGAAGGTGGCACAGCTGTACGACGGGATCGAGGCTCCCGTGATCACAACAGGCTACCGAGTCGCCGAGATGTTGAAGTACGCCTGCAACGGCTTCCACGCCCTGAAGATCACCTTCGCGAACGAGATCGGCCGGGTCTGCAAGGAGCAGGGGATCGACAGCCACGAGGTGATGGAGATCTTCAGCCGCGACACGAAGCTCAACATCTCCACGGCCTACCTGCGCCCCGGCTACGCCTTCGGAGGGTCGTGCCTGCCGAAGGATCTGCGCGCACTCCTGCAGCACGCCCGTCGCAGCGATGTGGAGGTACCGCTCCTGGCATCGCTGCTGGTGAGCAACGATCGACAGGTCGAGGCGGCGTACGACCTCGTGACGTCGGGCGGGGAGCGTCGGGTCGGCGTCGTCGGACTCAGCTTCAAGCCGGGAACCGATGACCTACGCGAGAGCCCGCTGGTGACGCTTGTCGAGCGACTCATCGGGCGCGGGCGGCAGGTGAAGGTGCACGATCCGAACGTGGCCATGGGACAGGTGCATGGAGCGAACCGCGCCTACATCGCCCAAGAGCTGCCGCACGTGGTCTCGATCCTCACCGATTCGCTGGACGAGCTCCTCGACACGAGCGAGGTGATCGTCCTCGGCAACGCGTCGCCAGAGGCGGTCGAAGCCGCGCGGCGTGCCCGCCCCGAGCAACGAATCGTCGATCTGGCGCGCGCCGTCGAAGCGGTACCCGACGGCGTGGCGTACGAGGGCATTGCCTGGTAGGGATTACCCGCGTGGTACTAGCGGCGCGCCGAGACCATTGCTCGGCGCCGGTAGCCCCATTGACCGATACCCGTCGCGCTGGCGCGGACGTAGGCTCCCTGGAGTACCTCACCGAGCGGGGAGTCCCTATTGCTGCACGATCGCCGACGTTCGGCTCGCCTCACATCACTGGTCGCCGCCCTGGCGATTGTCATCGTCGTTGGCAGCCTGCCGTGGGGCAGCGGCCACGTCTCGGGTGTCGAGCCTGACATCCATCGGCTCGGTGGCGCCGATCGATACGCGACCGCGGCCTCGATCTCGAACTACCTCTTCCCATCCGGCGCTCGCGTCGCCTACGTTGCATCGGGCGAGGCCTTCCCCGATGCGCTCTCGGCCGCCTCAGCCGCCGGCCGCACGGCCCCGGTGCTCCTGACCCGCAGTGGTGGGCTGCCCGCGCCGACTGTCACCGAGCTCCAGCGACTCCAGCCGCAGCTGATCGTGGTCGTCGGCGGTGGGGACGCCATCAGCGACGGGGTCGCGAAACAGCTGCGCACCCTGGCTCCGACAGGACGTGTCCTGCGGTACGCCGGCAAGGATCGGTTCGCGACCGCGGCTGCGGTCAGTGCGATTCTCTTTCCGGACGGCGCTCGGACCGTTTTCCTGGCGAATGGCAGTGCGTACCCGGATGCCGTCTCTGGCGCACCTGCCGCCGCGACGGACGCCGGAGCGCTCCTGCTCGTCACGCGTGACGGCATCCCGAGCGTGACGGCGACCGAGCTCGCCCGTCTGCATCCCAGCCGAATCGTGCTGCTCGGGGGTACCGGCGTCATCGGCGAAGGCGTGGCGAGGGCAGCCTCGGAGTACGCCGAGACCGTCCGCCAGTGGGGCGGGGCCGACCGCTTCGGAACCTCTGCCCTCATCGCCGCGCGGAGTGCGGAACGGGGGGGCATCGCGGTTGTCGCCAACGGCAGAAGCTTTTCCGACGGCGTGACAGGTGCCGCCGCCGCGGCTTACCTCGAGGCGCCGCTCCTCCTCACCGACTCGTTCGCTCTGCCCGCCGCGGTGGGAGACGAGCTCGAGCGCCTGCGCCCGGACCGCGTGATCATTATTGGCGGGACGGGGAGCGTCTCAGACCAGGTACGCGACCAGATCGCCCAGAAGCTGCGTGATGCGGCGGCGAGCGCGCCGGCAAGCCCGAGCGAGGCGGCGTCGAGCGCGCCACCGACGGCGATCGAGAGCCCGACTCCGACTTCCACGCCGGGCACGACATCAACGCCCGCGGCGACGGCAGTGGCCACCCCGGCACCGACCAAGCCTGCTACCCCGGCGCCGACCGTCGCGCCGACGCCGCCACTGGCGCCCCCGCCACCGGCAGGCCCGATCCTGGGCTACGGCGCCGGCACGGTGGGCGGGGCCGGTGGGCGCGTGATCGAGGTTCGCTCGATCGGCGAGCTCCAGAATGCCCTTGCCGCCGACGGGCCGCGCCAGGTGCGCCTCGTGGGCTCGGGCACCTGGGACGCGAACGGCGCGGAGCTTTCCGTGACAAGGCCCTATGTCACCGTCGATGGGGCGGGCTCGAGCGTGGTGATCGTCGACGGCTGGATCGCGGTGCGCAGCAGCGAGGTGATCCTGCGGAACCTTCGTGTGCGCACCGGAGATGACAGCGTCAATGCATCGGACGCCGATGCGATCAGCATCAACGGCGGGACCGGAGGCATCTCGAACATCGTCGTCGACCACGTCGAGGCCATCCAGGCGCCCGATGTCGGGGGGATCACGATCCTCAACAGCGTAAGCAACGTGACCGTCCAGAACTCGATCGTAGGCGAGGGGCTCTACCGCAGCGCCCACCCGGAGTCCGGCGACGAGGACGGCCACAGCTACGCGATGAATATCTCCGGGCAGCTCGGTGGCGCCTGGCCACGCGCGGTCACCATCGTGAACAACCTCATCACGACATCGGAATCTCGCAACCCCCGCGTGTGCGGCGCCGAGCAGGTCGACGTCGTCAACAACGTCATCTACAACTACCGAATCGGGCCCGCCTGCAATCCGCGGAGCCTGAACCTCGTCAACAACCTGCTCCGTAGCGGACCCGCCGCCGGTGCCGCAGGCCTGACGCCGAAGACCGATATCTTCACGCCGCAGACCAGCAGTGACTATCCGACCCTCTTCTCAGGGACGGTCTACGTGTCGGGCAACGTCACCGACGGCCTGGTCGGGACCCTCTCGTCTTCGCCGCTCTTCGCCGGCTCGCTGCGCGGCGCGTTGTCGGTTGGGCCCGCGCCCGCGAGCACCCTGCTCGACGCCGTGCTGGCGAACGTCGGACCACGCCCGATTGATGCGACGACACAACGAATCCTCGATAACGTCCGTAATCGGACCGGCACCTACGTCAACGGGTGAGCGCGCGCTCCTGCGGATATAGCTCCCGCTGGACCGATGAGCCAAGGCCGAGGATCCGTGCCTGCTGCCCGGGTGACAGCTCGGATCGCCAGCGCTCGTCGAGAGTGATCTCACTCCATGCACTCAGGCGACGCCTGTTGCCGATGAGGTGCTGCTCCGCGTCTGCCAAGAGCGGATCGGCGGCACGCGATCGATCGACGCCACAGAACGCGTACAGGTTGGACATCGTGGCCTCGGTCTCGCTGCATAGCTGCTCGTACCACACCGTCATGTGATCCTCGGGCGGCAGGTCGTCTAGGTGACGCAGGATCGTGCGATTCGTCGCGGCCCAGTTCCTGGCGGCCGCGTCCGCGCCGCCCGCAGCCGAGCTGCCGTGGTGGAGCGCCGACGTCGCCACGCCGCGCACGTCGCGGACGAGATGAATGACCTTCAGTGGCATCGGCAGAAAGCGGCGCAGGTGCCTGATGCGCATCCGCTCTTTCGACGCGTCCACGTACACCGATCCGCCGCTGACCGCCATCACCACCGCGGCAAAGTCGGCGTTGCGGCGGCCCACCGCAGCCATCGTCGCACCGCGCTCGGTAAGCCGGTCGAGAATCAGGTCCCGCGCCGTCTCGAGCCGGTTCCAGCGCAGCGAGCCGGTGCGCATTCGCTCCCGGCGAGAGCCGGGCGCTTGGTCGAATCCAAGGCGGAAATGACCGAGCTCAAAGTCGGCGTGGCCACGTGCGACCATGCGCTCCCGCACCTCCATCCAGAACGGGCACTCGTTCAGGAGGCGGCCGCAGGAGCATCTGTACTCGTCGATCCGCGACTGGCGCCGCCCGCCAGACGCGGCGCTCACCGTCGCGATGTCGGGATGCGCGCCGAGCAGGTAGGAGAGGAGTGTCGAGCCGGAATAGGCGCTCGAGGCGAGGAAGATGTATGTCGACATGGGATGGTGCATTCGGGGCCGCGACTATACCCGACCCCCGATTGGCGCTTCCCGCCGCCCGGGGTATCATGCGCCGGTGGCCCAGCCCGAGCGGGCAACTGAGGCCGCCGGAGTGTGTCCCCTCCAAAGCAAGGTCCTCGATCTCAATGCGTCTTCGCCCCGTCTCCAGCCCCCGTCGTTTCTCGCGCGTTACCTCGAGCCTCGCCGGGCCCCCACGCCTCGTCGTGCTCTCCGTCGCGCTGCTTGTCATCATCGGGGCAGTCGCTATCGGCTGGCCCAGGACGCCCGAGCCTCCCCGGCTTGCCGGTGCCGCAGCGGCGTCGCTCACATCGAGTCCGACGCCCCGGCCCTCGATACCTGGGACGCCCAGCCCGTCGGAGCGCGTCGTCGCACTGGCATCCAAGGATGTCGACCAGATCGAGCCCGGCATCGATGCCACGCAGACGCCAGCTCCGACCGCGGTGCCAGTGGCTCGCGCGACCGTGCCGTCGACTGCGGCACCCGCGGCCGTCGCGGTCCTCGGCTCAGGAGCGATCGTCGGGTACGGCGGAGCAACCGTCGGCGGCGATGGGGGTCGAGTCGTTGACGTCGGCTCCATCGACGAGCTCCGCGCGGCGATGTCGGACTCCGGACCGCGCATCGTCCGACTCGTGGGCTCCGGGGTCTGGGATGCAGGCGGCGCCGAACTCACCATTTCGAAGCCGAATATCACGATCGACGGAGCGGCCTGCTCCTGCCAGATCCGCAACGGCTGGATCAAGGTGGCGGCATCCCAGGTGATCCTCCGCAACCTTCGCGTCCGTACCGGCGATGAATCCGTTCAGGCGGCGGATGCCGATGCCATCAGCATCAACGGCGGAACCGAAGGCATTTCAAACATCGTGCTCGACCACGTCGAGGCAATCTGGGCACCGGACATCGGTGGGGTGGCGATTCTGAACCGGGTGACCGACGTCACGGTCCAGAACTCGATCATTGGCGAGGGCCTGTATCTGTCGCGCCACCCGGAGGGAATCGCCGCCGAGGATGGGCATTCCTACGGCTTCAACATCACGACGCTCGACGGCCGCAGCTTTGCCGAGCGGTTGACAGTTCACCACAACCTGATCACGACCTCGAGTCAGCGCAATCCACAGATCATCGCGGCCGCGGCAGTCGACTTCGTGAACAACGTCATCTACGACGCAGGGCTCGACTGGGCCTATGGAAATCCGCGCTCTGCGAACATCGTGAACAACATTTATCGCGCCGGGCCGCAGACGCAGACCAGCGACGAATGGCGCAGTCGCACGAACGGGGACGTGACTGGCTTCTTCGCAGGCTCCGTGTACCTCTCCGGGAATGTCGCGGACGGCTTCACATTCACGCGCGACGTTGCGGATGGTGTGCTCACCGACAGTGCGCCGGTGCCGCTCAGCATCGGACCGGAGTCCACGAAGGGGCTCCTCGAGCGTGTCCTCTCCGGAGTCGGGCCACGTCCCGCAGATGCGACCACGCAACGCATCCTGAGCGACGTCTGGAACCTCGCGGGCGCGTTCAGGAACGGCGTTGGACAGCCCGGCCCGAATCCTGTGTGGCCGTGACGGCCATCCGGTGACATCCCAAGCCAGGCGCGCGCTCGTCACGGGTGGCGCGGGGTTCATCGGCAGCACACTCGTTGACCGGCTTCTCACAGACGCGTGGCAGGTCACCGCGGTCGACTCGTTCGACCCGTATTACGAACGCAGGCGCAAAGAGCTGAATCTCGGCGACGCCGTCACTTCGCCACGGTTTCGGCTCATCGAGGCAGATACCCGCGACGCCGACGCGTTGGCCGCCGCCTTCGACGAGGCGCGTCCCGAGGTCGTCTTCGACCTCGCGGCCAGAGCCGGCGTTCGCCCCTCGATCGCGGACCCGGGTGCGTACGTGGCGACGAACGTCGTTGGGCTGCAGCGCACCCTCGACAACGTCGCTCGCCATGCGGCGCGGCTCGTCTTCGCGTCGTCGAGCTCGATCTACGGCGTGGACGAGCGACGGCCGTTCCGCGAGGACCAGGCACGTGGACGGCCGATCTCGCCGTACGGCGCGACGAAGGTGGCAGGGGAGGCGCTATGCCATGCCCACCACGCCATCACCGGGCTTCCCGTCGGTGTTGCCCGCCTCTTCACCGTCTACGGGCCCAGGCAGCGGCCCGATCTTGCCATTCACTCCTTCGCTTGGCGAATGCTGAAGGGAGAGCCGATCGAGCTCTTCGACGAGGGGCGTCCGTTGCGCGACTACACCTACGTCGACGACCTCGTGGACGCGCTCGTGCGACTCGCTGGGATCGACGACCCCTGGCTCGTCGTGAACCTCGGCAGCGACCGTCCCATCGCCGTGACGGAGATGGTCGGCGAAATCGAGCGCGCGCTCGGCGCGATCGCCGAACGGCGCCTGGTGCCACCCCAACCCGGCGATGTGCCGGGGACGCACGCCGACATCACACGCGCAGCGGAGCGCCTCGGCTGGCGGCCCACGACGCCGTTTCCGGTTGGGATCGACCGATTCTGTGCCTGGTTGCGGCTCGAGATGGACGAGCTCGCCCTCAGTCGGACCTGATCGCCTCCACGCGTCGCTGCCCATCGCGGCGCCCGATCGACAGCATCGTCAGCCCAGCCGCCTCCACGCGATCCGCGTCGAGCGCATCCCGCGCATCCAGCAGAACGCGGCCGCGCATCACGTCCGCGATCGGTCCCAGGTCCGCGGTGACATACTCGGCCCAGTCGGTGGCCAATACCACGGCATCCGCGCCGGTCGCGGTGCGGATCGGGTTGTCCGCGATTTCGATCCAGGGCTCGCGGCTCGCGACGATCGATGCCGCCTGCGGATCGCACGCCACGACCGTCGCCCCGCGCTCGCGCAACACCTCGGCCAGGAGCAGCGCGGGAGAATCACGGATATCGTCGGTTCCCGCCTTGAACGCCAGGCCAAGCAGCCCGACCCGCGCGCCCTGGAGGCCGTCGGGGATGGCTCGATCGAGGCGGTGCGCGACGCGGATCGGCTGCGTCGCGTTCACTGCGTCAACCGCGCGCGCGAGCGTCATCTCGACGCCGCGTGCTTTACCCATCGCGATCATCGAACGAACGTCCTTGGGCAGGCAGGATCCGCCGTAGCCGATCCCGGGCTTGAAGTAGTCCGAACCGATGCGAGGATCGGCGGCGACCGCATCGAGGACCGAGTCGATCGCCGCACCGGTCGCTTCGCAGAGCGCGGCGAGCTCGTTGACGAAGCTGATCCGCGCCGCGAGGTAGGTGTTCGAGGCGTTCTTGACCAGCTCGGCACTCTCGGCGTCGAGCACGAAGATGGGTGCGCCGAGGGGCCGATACAGCGTCTCCAGCGTATCGACGTCGGCATCGGTGGCCGTCTCCGTGCGCCCGAGCACCACGCGGCTCGGGTGCAGGAAGTCGTCGAGCGCGCGACCGGTGCGCAGGAACTCGGGGTTGGCAACGACCGCGACACCCTGGGGACCGCCGCGCTCACGAAGGAGGCCGTTCAGCATGGCCTCCACGCGCCGCGTCGTGCCCACCGGCACCGTGCTGCGCAGCGCGACCACTGTCCGCGAGCCGAGATGGCGAGCGAGCGACTCGATGACGCTCTCGACCGCGGTCAGGTCAGCCTCGCCGGTGGCGCTCGATGGCGTCCCCACGCAGACGAGCACGACGTCGGGCTCGCGCAGCGCGTCCGCCGGATCCGACGTGAAGCGCAGCCCGCCGTTGCCCTGCAGCGCGGTGAGCTCCCCCTGGAGATGGGGTTCGTAGTACGGCGCCTCCCCGCGTTCGAGCGAGGCGACCTTGTCCACGTCGGACTCGAGGCCGGAGACGCGCTGCCCAAGCCGGGCCAGGCAAGTGGCGGTTACGAGCCCGACGTAGCCCAGGCCGACCACGGTGATGTGCACGAAAATTGATCCTCTCTGAGGCGGCCGATGTTCTCTCTACCCCCGGGAGCGACGGGCACCCGCTTCGGCCGGCAATCTGGCTTGGGATCATAACCGGCGGAGTATCATCACCGCTCGCGACTGGCCGATCCGCGTCGCACGATTGGCTCGCATCTGCCACGAGGTCCGAGATCAGCCGCCTCCCCGAACCCGACGACCTTCGAACCAGCGACGCCGACGACCTTGAAGAGATCGGGATCCGTGGAGATCTCGATCCTGAGCCGTTCGCGCGGATTGCCGCGCGCCGCCGCCAGGCGGTTGCCGGTGCGGAGCCACGCGGCACGACGCGGTGGCAGATCGTCCGACGCGTCGTCATCGGCCTGCTGGCCCTCTGGGTCTTCCTGGTGGCGCTCGCGCTCATGCGTGACGGCGCTCGTGGATTGGCGCCGGCGCTCGGCGCGGCCGTGTCGTCGATCCCCAACGCCGTTGGCTTCGGCTGGCTCGGCGCCCTCCTCGTCCTCTCTGGGTCACCAGTCGCGGCGACCTCGCTCGCGCTGCTTGACGCGGGGGCGGTGTCCGTCGACGAGAGCTACGGGATGATCGTGGGCTCGCGGCTTGGCGCGGCGTTCGTCGTGCTCGTCATCGGCGCCCTCTACGCACTTCGGGGTCGGTCCGTCGGGCGCCGCGCGCCTATCTCCATAGGCGTCCTCGCATTGACGATGACCGCGGTGGTCTACATCCCGGGCGGGTTCATCGGGCTTGCCCTGCTGCGATCGGGGTGGCTCTCAGGGCTGACGCTGACGCCACCCCCGATCTTCTACGACGGCACGCGCGCCCTCACCGAGCCGCCCGTCGCCCTACTCGAGCGGGTGCTCGATCCAACGCAGATGCTCCCCGCCGCGTTCCTCTTCGTCATCGGCGTCGGACTCCTGCTGCTCGCCTTCCGCCTCGTCGACGAGCTCCTCCCGTCGCTCGAGCGGGCCGGGGTGAGCGAACGAGCGCGCTGGTACGTCGGGCCGTGGACGATGTTCGCCATCGGGCTGGTGGCGGCGTTGGCGACGCTATCGGTGGCCGTCGCCCTGAGCATTCTTGTGCCGGCGGTGGCGAAAGGCTACCTGCGCCGCGAGCAGACGCTGCCGTACATCATCGGCGCGAACATCACGACATTGGTGGACACGCTCCTCGTCGGCGTGCTGACTGGGAACGACGATGCGCCGCGCGTGGTGCTTGCGGTCGGCATCGGAGTGACGCTGGTGAGCGTGGTGCTGCTGGCGGTGGCGTATCGCCCGCTGCGTCGCGCGACGTTCGCCCTCCAATCGGCGGTGCTCACGAGCCCGGCACGCCTGGGGGCCTTCGTCGCGTTGCTCTTCCTGTTGCCGATCGCGCTGCTCGTTGTCCGCTGAGCCGGTGCTGGCGGCCGGCCCTCTAGCTCAGTCGGGCGCCGGGCTGCAGCCTCGGGTCATCGGTCAGCGGACTCCCTGCCAATCGCAGCTCGCGCAGCACGATCCGGCCGCCGGGTGCGGCGACAACCGGGCTGCCGGCCTCGATCCCGATGATCTCGCCGGGCCGGCCACGGTGCGGGAGTCGGTCCCAGGCCACGGCGGCCACCTCGATGCGACGGCCCTCGGACGCGATCTCAGGGTACTGGAAGGGCGGGAAGATGAAGGCGCGCATGCGATCCGCGATGCGCCTGCAATCGTCGTCCCAGCGGACGAGACGCTCTGAGAAGTCCAGCGCCCAGCGGTTGTAGTACAGCGCCGCCGTGTCGTCCTGGGGCGTTCCCGGCACGGTCTCCAGGAGCCGAATCTCGGGCCAGGCGGCAGCAAAGAGCGTGATCCCGGTTTCAACGCAGCGGTCGTAGACGACCCGTCCGGTGTCGTCCGGGCCGATCGTCACCGACGAGGAACGCACCAGCGGTCCGCTGTCGACTCCCGGATCGATATGGTGGAGTGTGACGCCGGTTGCCGTCTCGCCGTTCATGATCGCCCAGGCGATGGGCGCCACGCCACGGTAGCGGGGCAGCGGTCCGTAGTGCAGGTTGAGGGCTGCGACGCTCGCCGTGGCAATGAGCGGTGCACGAAGAATTGGACCCGCCTGGAAGGAAAGCAGGAATTCGGGCCGCAGCGCCGCGACGTCGGCCACGGCGGACGGATCATTGACATTCACCGGATCGAGCACCCGGTGCCCGCCGCGCCGGGCTGCGGCGCGAAGCGACGGCTGCCAACCATCTGCTCCGTCGTCGTGCGCGTCGACGATGACGCCGACGATCTCATCGCCGGCCTTCATCACGATCTCGAGTGCGGCGACGGCGAGGCCGGTGCGTCCGATGATCACGACCCGGCGCTTCATCGCCGCACCTCGTCGGGCAGGCGTCGATCGGTCCCCTCCGCGCGCCGCCGCCGCGGCGGCACGAACCCCTCGCTGAGGATCACTTCACCGGCTTCCGGGCGCTGATCACCGAGCGTGTGGCTCGCTGCCAGCTTCATTCGTTCGAGTCGGACGTTGCGGATCCGCCGCGCGAACCACGACCGCCCGAGCCGCGACCACGCGATCGCGCCCGCCAGACCGCTCACCGAATCGATGACGACGTCCATCAGCATCGGAGTCCTCCCTGGAACGAATGACTGGTGCAGCTCGTCGACGATCGCATAGAGCGCGACGAAGACGACCGCCCACCAGGTCCGCCGACTCAGCCGGGAGCGGTCCATGGCGTGCGCCGTGAGCACGCCCAGGATCGAGAACACGACGACGTGTCCCACCTTCGCCAACCCGAAGCGCCAGCGTCCCAGGCCCTCACCAAGGTCCGGCTGGCTCGACAGGATGAAGATGACGGTCATCCAGGCAACGACCGCCGTCCACGCAACGATGGGAGAGACGCCGGGGCGACGGCGTGCAAGCTGGGGCATCTGCGAAGAGAATAGCGGTACGACGCGCGCTCGGCCGAAGGCAGCCGAGCGTAGCGACTGTCGCAAGCAGCGTCGCCGCTCGGGAGGAACGATGAATCGGACGACGCCACCCCGTCACTGCATGGTGGTCGACAATTACTACCCGGACATCCGGGTCGAGCGGGAGGCACGCGCGCTCGCGCACCGAGGTCACGAGGTCGACATCATCTGCCTTCGAAACGAGGGCGAGCCGGCGCTCGAGCGGGCGGACGGCATCACCGTGCATCGGCTACCCGTTCGGCGCAAGCGAGGCGAGAGCCTTGGAGTGCAGCTCCTCGAATACGTGTCGTTCTGCGTCCGCGCCGGCGTTCTCCTGACCCGCCGCCACCTCCAGCGGCGCTATGACGTGGTCCAGGTCCACAACGTCCCGAACTTCCTCGTCTTCAGTGCGATCGCGGCGAAGCTTTCCGGGACGCCAATCATCCTCGACATGCACGACCTGATGCCCGAGTTCTTTGCCAGCCGTTTCGGTGGGCGCCCAGACTCGCTGCGCATGCGCCTGGTGCGCCTCGAGGAGCGGTTGAGCGCGGCATTTGCCGACCAGCTCCTGACGGTGACCGATCTCTGGGCCGGGGCGCTCATCGAGCGAGGGCAACGTCCCGAGCGAGTGGGCGTGGTGATGAACCTGCCGGACGAGGAACTGTTCGCGCCGGTCCCTCCTCAGATCCGTGAGGCGCCCGACCCGCTCACCCTCGTCTACCACGGGACCATCACGTTCCGATATGGGATCGATATCCTGCTGCGCGCCCTGGCCACTGTCCGCGCCCGTCGCTCGGTGAAGCTCGTCCTCCACGGCCGCGGCGAGTACCTGCCCGAGGTCGAGCGCCTGATCGACGAGCTCGGCCTGCACGACGCAGTCGAGGTCAGTACCGCGCTCCTGCCGACCGGCGAGCTGCAAGCCATCATCGGCAAGGCGGACATCGGCATCGTGCCGAACCGGCGCGACGTGTTCACCGACGGAATTCTTCCGACCAAGCTCATGGAATACGCGGCGCTTGGGATCCCGGCCATCGTCTCTCGGACAAGCGCCACCGAGGCCTATTTCAGCGACGAGATGGTTCGCTTTGTCCCGGCTGGCGATCCGGTGGCGCTAGCCGACGCGATCCTGGAGCTTGGCGCCGAACCGCGGACACGCGAGGCGCTCGCGCGCCAGGCGCAGACGTTCACCGAGCAGCACCGGTGGTCCGATGAGGCTTGGCGCTATGTCGAGCTCGTCGAGCGCCTCGGCGGCCACGGGCTGGGGTGAGGCCCGTTGCGTTCACGCCACGCTGTCTGCTGCCAGCACCTCCCCCGCAGGTGACCTGCTTCAGCGGAGTCGCTACCCTGTGGCGCGCGACGTCGTCAAGCGCGCTGCCCTATTCGAACGACGAAGTGGAGACAGACCAAGGATGATCCCGATTGCCCGCCCGCAGATGGGCACCGAAGAACGTGACTCGGTCTGGAGCGCCCTCAGCTCCGGCCAGCTGGCCCAGGGAGCGAAGGTCAAGGAATTCGAGGAGCGCTTTGCGACGTTCGTCGGCGCGCCGTATGCGGTGGCTACCAGCTCGGGCACCACGGCGCTGCATCTCGCACTGCTCGGCCTGGGCGTCGGTCCCGGTGACGAGGTGATCACCGTATCGTTCACGTTCACCGCCACCGTCAGTCCGATCCTGCACGTCGGGGCGCGACCAGTCTTCGTGGACGTCGACGCCGCGACATTTACCATGGATCCGGCTGGAGTTGAAGCCGCGATCACGCCGAGGACCCGGGCCATCATTCCGGTCAGCCTGTATGGGCACCCCGCGCCGATGCCGGAAATCACCGCGATCGCCGAGAGGCACGGGATCCCGGTCATCGAAGACGCCTGCCAGGCCCACGGCGCAACGCTGGACGGTCGGTCCAGCGGCGGATGGGGGATCGGCGTCTTCAGCTTCTACCCCACCAAGAACATGACCACCGGCGAGGGTGGAATCATCACGACCAACGACGAGGGCTTAGCCGAGCGAACGCGGCTGCTTCGCGAGCACGGCATGCGGGAGCGCTACCGACCGGACATCCTCGGCTACAACTTTCGGATGACCGATGTCCACGCCAGCATCGGGCTGCCGCAGCTTGACAAGCTGCCGGCCGCCAACGCGCGGCGCCAGGCGATCGCGCAGCGGTACACGAGCGAGCTGCACGGTGTCATCACGCCGACCGTCCGTCGTGGCGCGACGCACGTGTATCACCAGTACACGCTGCGCGTCGGTCAGCGTGATGCGTTCGCCGAGTCTCTCGCGGGACAGGGCGTCGGCTCGAACGTCTATTACCCTGTTCCTGTCGATCGTCAGCGGCCACTCATCGAGCTTGGGTTCAGCGGCGGTGTGCTGCCCGTGACCGAGCGACTCACCGACGAGATCCTCTCGATTCCGGTGCACCCCGCCCTGAGCGACGAGGAGGTCGCGACCGTCGTCCGCGCCGTGAACGCCACCGCCGCGGAGCTCGGGCCGCCGTCGACGGGGGACTGACGGCAGCGTCGCTTCCCCGTGCTCGGGGGGATGTGGTGCGTACTGGCGACAGTGACCGCAGCACGGCGGGCGGATCGCTTGTGACGGCAGTACGCTAGGTGGAGATCAGCGAGGTGTGGCTGCCGGCCTCTCGAGGTTGGCGCGCAGGGATCGGGACCTCCGCTGACCTGCGAGTGAAGCTCGGTCATGAGGAGCGCATCGTGGGCCGGAGAGCTGTCGTCCTTTGCGAGGGCTGTTGGCGTGAGACGGATCGCGTCAGTTATTGCGTGGGCTGCAAGCTGACACTGTGTACCGCGTGCCGCGGCGACCACATCATCACGTGTGAAGGCTGCACCGGGTCGATGCTTCGGGGCGGTCGTCACGTTGTTGCCCTGGCGCGATGTGCAACGGAGGTCCTGGCCGACGCTGGCCGAGAGGCCGAGACGCTGGCACAGCGCGCGAACGAGCAGGCGCAATGGTCGCGGCCGGCGTCGTCGCAGGAGTACGCTGCCGTGCTGATCGAGACCTTGCAACGCGACCTCGTGATCGTGCTCGCGAAAGGTGAGGCAGCAGAGGTCGCCGGTGCCTTCGCCGCCTCGTCGTTGCCGTCACGCAGCCGTCGCCGCGCCGATGAGCTTCGTGACGCGGAGGTCCGGTATCGGGATGCGTCTGCCGCGGCTCGGCGGGCCATCGATTCGGTCGCAGCTGCGACCGCACAAACGACCGCCGCGGCACGACGACGAGTCGTATGGCGCCGCGCGATGGCGCTCGCCGTCCTGGTCATCGCCGCAATCGGGGCGGTGCCGGTTCTCGAGCGGCTCTTCTAGCGCGTGGCTGAACGGGTCAGCCGCGATGCGTCGCAGTCTGGCCGTCGGGCGTGTCGCGGACCTCGACACCGAGCGCTGCGAGCTCCTCGCGCAGCGAGTCCGAGGCCTCGTAGTCACGAGCGGCGCGCGCGGCTGCTCGACGCTCGAGCAGCTCAGCGGCGCCGGCCGGCAACTCGCCATCCTCATCGGGCGCGCGCGCGATGTCGACGCCGAGGATGCGGTCGAAGTCCACCAGCAGCGCGCGCTTCTGCGCGGGATCGAGTTCCGCGGAAGACGCCACCTCGTGCGCGACTGCCACCGCGCGCGGTGTCGACAGGTCGTCGGAGATGGCATCGGTGAAGCGTGTGCGGTAGATGGCGGCGGGAGCCGCCAAGAGGTCCACCGCGGCGGCATCGGTCTGTGAGGCAGCCGTGGCGGCGCGACGCAGGCGAGCCAGTCCGGTAGCGGCGGCCTGCATGGCGGCCTCGGTGAAATCGAGCTTGGACCGATAGTGCGCCTGGAGGGCGAGGTAGCGGAAGACGAGCGGATCGAAGCCCTTCGACGGCAGGTCGGTGGTACGGATGATGTTGCCGGCCGACTTCGCCATCTTTGCGTCGTTGAGCGTCAGGAATTCGCCATGCATCCAGGTTCGCACCACCTCGTGACCCAGCGCGCCCTCGCTCTGGGCGATCTCGTCCTCGTGATGTGGGAACTTGTTGTCGATTCCGCCGGTGTGGATGTCGACGTGCTCGCCGAGATGAGCGAGGCTCATGGCCGAGCACTCGATGTGCCATCCCGGAAAGCCTTCGCCCCACGGTGACGGCCAGCGCATGAGGCGGTTGCGCCCGGCCGCCTTCCAGAGCGCAAAGTCCTCCTGGGCGTGCTTGTCGGCCTCGATCTCGACTCGGTGGCCGGCCTGCATGGCATCGATCCGCTGGCCCGAGAGCTTGCCGTAGCCGGGAAACGCGCTGACATCGAAGTAGACGTTGCCATTCGTCTCGTAGGCGAGCCCACGATCGAGCAGCGTCTGCGTCATCTCGATCAT
Source organism: Chloroflexota bacterium (assembly GCA_039933775.1). Lineage (GTDB taxonomy): Bacteria > Chloroflexota > Limnocylindria > QHBO01 > QHBO01 > JBDTNK01. The sequence continues at coordinate 58,096 of JBDTNK010000001.1, forward strand.
CTGGCCGATGTGCTCGGTCGCGCGCGGGTAGACGTGCACCGGCAGGATGTTGATGGCGGCCTCGTCCGCCAGCCACGCTTCGGTGTAGTACGCGGCGATCTCGAATGGCGACTTGCCCTCGGTCTCGGCGGCGAGCTCCATGCGGTCCTCGTCGGTGTCGTCGCGCATGTGACCGACATCGGTGACGTTCTTGACGTGGCGCACCTCGTAGCCCAGGTATTCGAGCGAGCGACGCAGGATGTCCGCGAAGAGGAAGCTGCGCAGGTTGCCGATGTGCGCGTAGTGGTACACCGTCGGGCCGCAGGTGTAGATCCGGACCCTGCCCGGTTCGATGGGCTCGAGCGGCTCGACCCTGCGGGTCAGCGAGTTGTACAGCTGAACGGGATGTGGCGTGTCGTGGGGCATCGCGCAAGATTGTACCGACGTGCCGCGCCTATGCTTGGCCTCGATGCCCCGCCCCGATGCGTCTCACCAGCTGCCGATGACCCTTGGCGAGGAGCCCGCCTTCTGCCCCGCATGCGGCAAGCCGCTGACCGAACGCGTACTCGGGGCCGATCATCGAGCGCGTCTCGTGTGTCCCGAAGGACATGTCACGTGGCAGAACCCGCGCGTGGTCGTCGGCACGCTGCCCACTGCCGGCGGCAGGGTGCACCTCGCGCGGCGCACGATCGAACCGGGCGCCGGCCGCTGGACGTATCCGGGCGGCTTCCTGGAGCTTGGCGAGTCGGCCGCGGAGGGTGCGCGTCGCGAGACCGAAGAGGAGACGCAGCTGCTGGTCGAGATCGGGCGCCTCGTGGGCGTCTACTCGCGCCCGCAGGTCGGGATCGTGACGATCGTGTATGAGGCCACGGTGATCGGTGGTGAGGCGCTCGCGGGCGACGAGACGAGCGAGGTGCGCGCCTTCGATCCCGACCACCTCCCGTGGGAGGAGCTGGCATTCACGACGGTCGAATCCGCCTTGCGTGACTGGATCGCCTCGCTGCCCGGCCGCGGCCAACGGCGCGAGCCGGAGCTCTACGTGACCGGCGATCCGCCGTGAGTCGCGCCCTCGGCACGCAGGACGTCACCGCGCAAAGGTAGCCCGATCCCGAGTACCAGTCCGTAGAAGATCGTCGCGACGAGCGGTGCCATCTCGAGCCCGGCGTCGGTGCGGGTCAGCGTCGCGAGGCCCGTGGCGAGGAGCGCCCATGCCAGGAGCGCAAACAGGGGCGCGGCCGCGGCGAGCGTCATGCGCACCGTGAAGAAGCGTCCGAAGAAGTACGCGAAGCACATGCCCACCAGCGCGCCACCGAGCTGGACGAGCGCGAAGCCAATCACGAAGGCCAGCTCGGGGATCGTTCCCGCGCCATCCACCAGCGCGGTGGCCAGCGGCCGCAGCGGGCCCAGCGCGTCGCCGGCCACCAACGCGGCGACGATCATCGCCAACGCCAGCCACACGTATGCCGCCGCGAGCCCGGTCACGAAGCCGCGGTACGCGAGTCGAAGCCCAAGCACCTCGGTCATTGCAGCTGAGTGTGGCCCGATGCGCGGCCCGAGGACACCGGACCGAAGGTCCCGTGCCTGCCCGTACCCACGATAGGGTTTGGCTGGGGATCGACGCTCAGGAGAGGCGGCGGAAGACCGCGACGGCGTTCTGGCCGCCGAACCCGAAGCCATTGATGATCGCCGTCTCCACGGCGAGCGCGCGCGCCACGTTGGGCGTGTAGTCGAGGTCACATGCGGGGTCTGGCGTCTCGTAATTGATCGTGGGGCTCACCACACCGTCGCGGATGGCCAGGATCGCGTTCAGCGCGCTCATGACCCCCGCTGCGCCCAGGGTGTGGCCGAGCATGCTCTTGTTGCTCGTGACTGCCAGGCGTGCCGCATGCTCCCCGAACGCGGATTTGATCGCCTTCGTCTCCGTCGCGTCGTTGAGCGACGTGCTCGTGCCGTGGGCCACGATCAGGTCGACCTCGTCCGGCGCCACCCCAGCGTCGCGGAGCGCGCGCACCATGGCCCGCGCAGCTCCATCGCCGGACGGGTCGGGGGCCGAGATGTGGAACGCGTCGCCGGTGAGGGCGCCGCCTGCAAGCTCGGCGATCGGCGTCGCCCCACGTGCCTCGGCGTGCGCGGCCGATTCGACGACCGCGATGCCGGCAGCTTCGCCGAAGACGAACCCGTCGCGATCCGCGTCGAACGGTCGAGACGCGCCCCGTGGATCGTCGTTGCGGCGCGAGAGGGCACCCATGTTGTTGAGCGCGGCGAAGGCGACCGGGAGCACGGCACTCTCGGTGCCGCCGGTGATGACGACCTCCGCGTCTCCATGCTCGATCAGGCGCTGTGCCTCCACGAAGGCCTGCACCGATGAGGCGCACGCGGCGACGCTCGTGATGATCGGGCCGCGGATGCCGTTCTGGATGCTGATCTGGCATGCCGCCATGGAGGGCGAGAGCATCGGCACCATGAAGGGGCTGACGCGCTTCGGCCCGCTCTCGTGGTAGGTCATCTGGCCGGCCGCGACGTCGCCCACGCCGCCGGCGCCGGTGTTGACGGCAACCGCCACCTCGTCACGGTTGGCATCGTCGATCGTGAGGCCCGCGGCCTCGATGGCCTGCGCGGCGGCAGCGACTGCCAGCTGCGCGAAGCGGCTCATGCGTCGCGCGGCCTTGAATTCGATCCAGGTCCGCGGGTCAAAATCCTTGACCTCCGCCGCGATCTGGACTTCCTCGTTGGCGGGATCGTAGGCGGTGATCCGCGCGGCGCCGCTCACCCCGTCGCGCAGGTTGCGCCAGAAGGTCTCGACGTCGTTGCCGAGCGGGGTGATGGCGCCGAGCCCGGTGACGACGGCGCGACGCGATGGATCCCTGCTCGGCGGTGCCTGCCTCATTCGCCCTCCCAACGGCGGAGGATGATCGTGCTGTTGTGCCCGCCGAGGCCCATCGAGTTGCTCAGCGCAACGCGGACATCGGCCTGTCGAGCCTCGTTCGGGACGTAGTCGAGCGTCAGCTCGGGGTCCGGCTCGCGGTAGTTGATCGTGGGCGGGATGCAGCCGGTCTCCAGCACGCGGGCGCAGACCCAGCCCTCGAAGGCGCCCGCCGCGCCCATCATGTGTCCGGTCATCGACTTCGTCGAGCTGATCGCGACGCGCCTCGCATGCTCTCCGAAGACCGATTCAATCGCGGCTGACTCGTATCGGTCGTTGAGCGGCGTGCTGGTGCCGTGCGCGTTGATGTAGTCGACCTGTTCAGGACCGATGCGGGCGCGCGCCAGGGCGGCGCGCATGGAGCGCTGGCTGCCCTCGCCTTGCTCGGCCGGCGCCGCCATGTGGAAGGCGTCGGCCGACGAGCCGTAGCCGATCACCTCGGCGCGGATGTGCGCGCCTCGCTTGCGGGCGTGCTCGAGCTCCTCGAGGACCAGCACCGCCGATCCCTCCGCGATCACGAAGCCGTTGCGCGTCGCGTCGAAGGGCCGGCTGGCCGTGGTCGGATCGTCGTCGATGGGCGTGCCGAGCGCGCGCATCTGGCTGAACCCGGCGTAGGCGAGGGGGACGAGCGGCGCCTCGGTCCCGGCGCCAAGCATGACATCGGCCTGGCCGCGCACGATCGCCTCCATCGCCTCGCCGATGGCGTGGCCGCCGGTGGCGCACGCGCTCACGATCGCCATGTTCGGTCCGCGGATGCCGAACTGGATCGCGACCATGCCAGATGCGGCGTCGGGGATCATGTGCTGGATCATGAACGGCGAGACGCGCGCCGGGCCGCGCTCGAGGAGGGTCTGCACGCCCTCCGAGATCATCCCGATGCCGCCGATGGCGGTGCCGAAGACGATCCCGAAGCGGTCGCGATCGGCGCGCGCCGGATCGACCTTGCGATCCTCGCCCAGCAGCCCGGCGTCGATCAGCGCCTCGCCCGTCGCGCCGACCGCGAAGTGCGTGTTGCGGTCGTGGCGCCGTACTTCGCGCGCGTCCATGAACCGCGAAGGGTCGAAGTCGGTCACCTCGCCGCCGATCCCCGCCTTGCCGTAGCCCGATGCGTCGAAGCGCGTGACCGGCTTGATGCCGGACCGCCCCGAGGTGAGCGCCTGCCACGCGACATCGTTGCCGGTCCCGACCGGCGCGACGACGCCCAGGCCGGTGACGACGGCCCGGCGCTGGGTCACGCGTCCGGGCTGGCGTCCGGCGTCGAGCCGGGAAGCCAGATGCCGCCTGAGCCCGGCACGTCGACCGCGAAGGCCTCCGCCTGCGGGTTGATGCGACGGATGAGCCCGGTCAGCACGCGACCCGGCCCGATCTCCACGAACTCGGTCACGCCCTCGGCGGCCATGCGGCGGATCGTTCCGGTCCACTGCACGCCATGCACGAGATGCTCGGTGAGCTCGTCGCGCAGGCCATCCGCGGTCCGAATGACCGAGGCGTGCACGTTGCCCAACATCGGAATGTTCGGCTCGCGGAACGGCACGCGGGAGAGAACGCTGCGGAACTCGTCGCGTGCACGACGCATGAGCGGCGAGTGCGACGCAACGCTCACGGTGAGCCGCACCGCCTTGCGCGCGCCGACGGTCTTGCTCATCTCGAGCGCGAAGACAAGCGCCGGGATGACGCCCGAAAGCACGACCTGTCCGGGAGCATTCTGGTTCGCGACGGAGATCTCGCCGTGCTCGCGCGCCTCTTCGATGATGTCGTGGACCTGCTCGTCGGAGAGGCCGACGACCGCTCCCATGCCACCGGCGATGCCGCTCTCCTGCATGATCCGGCCGCGCTCGCGCACGAGGCGCAGGGCATCACCGAAGTCGATCGCGTCCGCCGCGACCGCCGCCGCGTACTGCCCGGCGGAGTGGCCGGCGACGAGACGCGGGCGAATCGTGATGCCAGCCGCGGCGGCGTCGGCGCGCAGCGCTTCGAGATAGGCGACGCTCGTGGCAAGAATGGCCGGCTGTGCGTTCACCGTCTCATTGAGTTCCGCGGCAGGTCCATCGGCGATGAGGCGCGAGATGGGGAAGCCGAGCGCCTCGTCGGCGCGATCCATCACCGCGCGCGCCGCATCGGAGCGCGCGAGCACCTCGGCGCCCATGCCGACGTACTGGGATCCCTGGCCAGGGAAGACGAACGCGTGCGTTGCGATCGGACCATCCGACAACGCGATTGGGGTGCTGTGCTTGCTCATGGGCTGCCCGCGAGTATAGCCGAGCGCATGCCCCGCACCCAACGGCACAATCGTGTTCGCGCCTCAGTCGCGCAGCACGAAGCGAGTCACGACCTCGTGCAGCACCGGCAGCCCGAAGCGCAGCGCGCTCACCGCGACGCGCTCGTCGTGGCCGTGGAAGAGCGACAGGAAGGGTACGTCGGCCTCGAGGCGCAGCGGAGCGAAGCCATACGTCGGGATGCCGAGCTCGGCGAGCGCCTTCGCGTCGGTGCCCGGTGTGATCATCATCGGCAACGGCGTTGCCTCGGGATCGGCGCGCCGCAGCGCGTCGCCCATGAGCACGAGCAGCTCGTGCTCGGCGGGGGAGACAACCGGCGGCAGCGCGGCCAGCGTTTCGACCTCGACATGCGAGCCGGCGATGGCGCGCAGGTGCTCGAGCAATGCGTCCTGGTCCGTGCCGGGGAGGGTGCGGACATCGACCTCGGCCGTGGCGCGACCCGGGATGACGTTCACCTTGTTCCCGGCGCGCAGGATGGTGGGCGTGACCGTGTCGCGCAGCATCGCGTCGAACGAACGCCGCAGCACCGGGTCGTCGACAGCGTCCATGAGTGCCGCATGTGCACCCGACGGATCCACCTCCGCCAGTCGGGCCACCTCGCCCAGGCCAAGTGCGCCGAAGAAAGCCGCCACGACCGGATGCACACGTGCCGGGCGAGGGTCGGCGGCGAGGCGGGCTACCGCTTCGGCCAGGTGGACCGCGGCGTTGTCGTCGTGCGGCATGGAGCCGTGGCCCGGCGTGCCGGTGGCGCGCAGGCGGGACCACATGATCCCCTTCTCGGCGACCTGGATGGTGTAATAGCGCCGGCCGCGGAGCGTCATCGAGTAGCCTCCGACCTCGTTGATCGCGGCCGCAGCAACCCCGGCATCAGACCCGAAGAGCCGGGGATGCGTTCGAACCAGCGCCTGCGCTCCCGCGGCGCCGCCCGCCTCTTCGTCAGCGACCGCCGCGAAGATGACATCGCGTCGCAGCGGCGCAGCGGACCGATGCAGCGCCAGCATCACGCCGAGCTCCATCGCCACCATGTCCTTCATGTCGACCGCGCCACGCCCCCAGACGACGCCGTCGACCAGCTCGCCGCCGAATGGGTCGCGGCTCCAGGCGTCCTCCTGCACCGGCACGACGTCGATGTGGCTGAGCAGCACGAGCGGGGGCTCGGGATTCGGCCCGCTGGCGCGGAGGCGGGCGACGCATGAGCCGCGTCCAGGCTCGACCTCCACGATCTCGGCGGGGATCCCGGCGCCCTCGAGCACCTCGGCGCAGTAGCGCGCCGCAGCCGTCTCGGCACCGAGCGTGTCGCGCCCTGCCGAGCCGTCCTCGACCCCCGGTGGGTTGACGCTCGGGATGCGGATCAGCGCCTGGAGGTGCTCGACCACCTCGTCGGTGGCGGCCTCCCAGTCGATCGACGTGCTCACGCGCCCACGGTAGCGGCAGCCGCCTGCCGGTGCGCGCGCGCGCGACGAGCGTTCACCAGCCAGCCGAGCGGGAGCTCGAGCGCGAGCATGGCGAGCGCGACGACGAGGAGCATCGGTGCCGTGGTCGCCAGGCCCAGCCAGAGGAGGGCGACCAGAAAGACGAGGTGGATCGTGATCCTCGTGGCGAAGGCGAGCCGCAGGTCGAGCATGCCGGTGCGCTGTCCATCGGGCTCGATGCGGTCGGGGCCGACGACCGCATAGCCGGCGACGCCCACGAAGATCGCCAGCGTGATCCCGAAGAGCCACAGGCCGCCGCCCGGCGAGCTGTCGACGAGCGGCTTGAGCACGCTGAAGGGCACGAGCCCGGCGAGCAAGATCGCGAAGGCGGGGATCGGGACGAGGAGCTGCAGCCATTCGAGGCGTGGGGAGCTCCGCGACGCGTCGCGGAGCCATCGGGCCAGAAAGCTGAAGGCAAGCGTCACGAAGAGCCAGGCATAGAAGTTGCCGGCCGGCACCCCGAACCAGCCGTCGGTCGGCGAGATGTCGCGCCAGGTCCAGAGGCCCAGCCGGATCGCGACCGCGTCGAAGGCCAGGTCGAGGCTGATGGCCAGCACGCTGTCGACGACCGGCGCGTAGCGACGTCGGACTCCCAGCGCGTCGGTGATGCGCATCGCGCCGGCGATGATGAGCGCCCAGGTCAGGCCGATGAGCAGCGGAGCGCGGTCGATGGCCAGCACGAAGTCGGGCGAGTACTGGTAGGTCTCGAAGATGAGCTGGTCGCCCTCCTCGAGCAGGAGCCCGAATGACGCGGCGCTGATGAGCTCCAGGAACGGCAGGCGCCCCCGACGCAGCGCGGACCAGGCTGCGGCGACGAAGAAGGCGGCCACGCCGAGTTCGAGGGCGAGGTAGAGCGGATTCACGCGGCAATGGTACGGAAGATCGAACGGATCGAGGCTCAGGCAGCTTCTCGCCGCCACCGCAACACCAGCAACCGACCGACAAGGCCGACCGCGAAGACCGCCACGCCGGCGAGGATCGAGCCCAGGGGCAGGGTCACGACCAGGATCGCGCATCCGACCAGACCGATGACGTTGAAGATCCTCGGCCAGCGGCGCTCCTCACCGGTCTGCGTGAAGGCCGATGCGTTCGCGATCGCGTAGTAGGTCAGCACCCCGAACGAGCTGAAGCCGATGGCGCCGCGCAGGTCGGTCGTGAGCACGAGCAGCGCGACCACGCCCGCGACCGCGATCTCGGCGTGATGCGGAACGAGGTGGCGCGGATCGACGGCCGCCAGCCAGCGCGGCAGGTCACCGTTGCGCGCCATGGCGAGCGCGGTGCGACCGATGCCGGCGATGAGCGCCAACAGGGATCCGAGGCTGGCGACCGCGGCACCGATGCGCACGATCGGCGACGCCCAAGCCGCGCCCACCGCCTCGACCGCCGTGGCGAGCGGCGTCGCGCTGGCCGCGAGCCCCTCCGCGCCTGCCGCAAGCAGGGTCGCGACGCCGACGACGAGGTAGATGGCCACGGTGATCGCCAGCGCGAGCGGGATCGCCCGGGGGATGGTGCGCGCCGGGTCGCGCACCTCTTCGCCCAGCGTTGCGATGCGCGCGTAGCCCGCGAAGGCGAAGAAGAGCAGCCCCGCGGCCTGCAGCACGCCGTACGCGCCGGCCGGCCAGTTCCCGCCGGCCAGGTGCATCGGGTCGGCGTTGCCGCTCGCGAGGATGGCGACCACCACGCTCGCGAGCGCCGCGATCGAGCCGGCAACGAGCAGCCGCGCCAGCCCCACGGTCTTAGTGATGCCGCGCAGGTTGACCGTGGTGAGGACGAGCAGCGCCAACAGGGCGACGGCGCGCTGCGCCCAGGCTGGCTCCGGGATGGCGTACGCGGCAAACGTCAGCGCCATCGCGGCGCAGGAGGCGGTCTTGCCGATGACGAAGCCCCAGCCGGCGACGAAGCCCCACCACGCGCCGAGCCGCTCGCGGCCGTAGACGTAGGTGCCGCCGGAGGTCGGGTACTGTGCCGCGAGCTGCGCCGAGGCCACCGCGTTGCAGTACGCGACCGCGGCCGCGATGAGCAGGCCGACGAGCAGGCCGCTGCCGGCTGCCGCGGCCGCCGGCGCGAAGGCCGCGAAGATGCCGGCGCCGATCATCGAGCCGAGCCCGATGATCACCGCGTCGCCGGTCCCGAGCCGCCGCGCCAGGCGCGGCGCTGATGCCACGCTCACATCGCCGCGGCGACGCGCTCGGCCGCTGCCCGCAGCTCGTCATCGGTCACGTTGGGCAGGACGTCCTCCCAGAGCGGCAGCATGAAGTTCTTTGCCTCGAGCATGCCGAGCGGGCGGGGCATGAACCAGACGTGGAAATGCGCGCCGCCGTCGCCCCAGCGATAGACGTGCACGCGTCCGACGTCGCCGAGTGCCAGGATCGCTCGCTCGATCCGGGCCGCGACGCGGCCGAAGTCTGCCGCGGCGTCATCGGGCAGATCCGAGAAGGAATCGACGTGCTCGCGGCTGGCGAGCCAGACCGTGCCGGGCAGGCCGCCGCCGACCGGCGGATGGAGGCTCCAGGTGTCATCGGACCAGACCGCCTCGGTCGCGCCGCCGGCACAGAGGCCGCACGGCTCGCCGCCGGGCTCGCCGCGACGCGGCGGCTCGGGGATGACACGCTCGCCAGGCTGGCGAATGGAGAGTGGGTCGGCATAGGGGAGGACCATGGTTCTAAGCTCCTTGCTTCTTTGCTGGTTACAGCTGCGGGGGTCCCTGGCGAATGCGTTGGAGGAGCGACGCCGGGGTGTTGTCGCTCTCCCAACGGCTCTCGATCCACCAGGTCGCGCCCGCCGCGGCGAGCGGCTCGAGGCGAACGCGGTCCGCGGCGGGATCGGTCCCCGAGGTCACGCCCTCGACGACGATGTCGAAGGGATCGGACGAGCCGCGGTGGTCGTTCATCCACGAGCCGATGCCGGCGACGACCGACGGCGAGATCTCCTCATCAGCGCCCTCGTTCGACGCGTCGGAGGTGATCACGCCGTCCCAGCGCGCGGCACGCCGCAACGAGCGCGGGTGCGGCCACGCGCCCACTGGCCAGATCGGGATCCGTGGCCGCTGGACCGGACGCGGGTCGAACCGCAGGTCGTGCATCTGGTAGTGCCTCCCCTCGTAGCTCACCGTCTCGCCGGTCCACGCCAGCTCCAGGATGTCGAGGCACTCGTCGAGCTTTTCCGCTCGTACCCGAATCGCCGGATCCTCGGTGTTGACGCTCGAATAGCCGCCGTCCCACGTCCCACCCAGCCCCACCGGGAGCACCAGGCGGCCGTTCGACAGGTTGTCGAGGGTGATCGTCTCGCGCGCCACCTTCCAGGGACGCCGCCGGGCGAGCGAGAAGACCATGGCACCCAGCGTGATGCGCTCGGTGACGGCGGCCATGGCGCCCAGCGCCACCCACGGGTCGAAGACGTCGCCGCGCTCGACCGAGATGTCGTCCCAGGCAAAGACGCCGTCCCACCCGTGCGACTCGGCCTCGCGGGCCATCTGGACGTAGTCGTGGATCGTCCCGAAGGACGTGATGAATCCGAATTTCATGCGGGTCTCCTTTCGATTCTGCGGGGATTCGGCTCGGTCAGTGCAGGCATGCGCCCAGCCGCGCGGCGGGCGATCTCGATGAAGGGCCGGAGGCGAACCGCCAGCTCGGCGCGGGTGGCGCGGAAGGCGTCGAGCCGTCGCTCCTCGTCGCCCTCCACGGCGGCGGGATCGTCGAGGTGCCAGTGCAGCGAACTGTGTGGGCCGGGGAGGCTCGGGCACTCCTCGCGCGCGCTGTCCGAGAGCGTGATGACGTAGTCGAACGGGATGTCGAGAAGCTCCGACACGGCCTTGGCCTGCGCCGCGCCCCAGTCGATCCCGATCTCGGCGAGGATCCGCACCGTGAGCGGATGGACCGATTTCGGGCGCGTGCCGCCCGAAATCGCCTCGAAGTCCGCGCCGCCGAAGCGGCCGAGGAGCGCCTCGCCGATCTGGCTGCGCGCCGAGTTGCCATTGCAGACGAAGAGGACGCGGATCGGGTCCCTGCCCCTCGCGGCGCGGGCAGGGGCAGCGGCGTCGAGCGTCCGTTCGAGGTCGACGAGCTCCAGCTCCAGGCGCTCGAGCTCCTCGCGCCGCGCGGAGATGCGCTCGCGCTGGCGCTCGAGGGTCGCGAGCAGGGTCGGATCAGCGGCGCCGGCGACGCAGCGCTCGGCCAGCCGTCCGGCGTCGATCGGTGGCATCCCGAGCCGTCGCAGCGTCAGGATCAGCGTCAGGCGCGCCAGGTCGGCCTCGTCGTATTCGCGGTACCCGTTCCGGCGTCGCGCCGGGGCAGGGACGATGCCGGCGGCCTCGTACCAGCGCACGCCCGAGGGAGAGAGCCCGGCTCGCCGGGCGAAGGTCGAGATGTTCACGCTGGCAGGCTAAACCCTGCAGTCACTACAAGGTCAAGCCCTTTTCGCGCCGAGCGCGTCAGCCGGCGGTTGGCTCCGCCGCCGATTGTCGGCCGATGACGAGCGCGATCGCCGGCAGGACCAGACAAGCGGTCGCGATGAAGCCGAGCGTCGAGTAGCCGACGAGCTCGAGGAGCGCACCCGAGCCGATGCTCGCGAGTGCGGCGGAGGTCCAGATGATCGCGTCGGTCGTCCCCTGCAGCGTCATCCGCTCCGGACCTTCCGCGCCCCGGGCGAGCAGGGAGCTGCCGGCCACGAAGCCAAAACTCCAGCCCAGACCGAGCAGGAAGAGGCCGAGCGCGAGCACCGGCACCGCGTCGTTCGGGGCGAGGGCAGCCACGATCCCCGCCAGTCCGAGCACCGCGAAGCTCACGAGCATGACCCGCAAGGCGCCGAGCCGCGTGACGAGAGCAGCCGAGAGGGGAGAGAGCGCGAACATCCCCAGCGTATGCGCGCTGATGACGATCCCGACCGCGCCGATGCCGTGGCCCATCTCCTGGACGTGGAGCGGGGTCATGGTCATGACGAGGACCATGACGACCTGGCTCGCCAGCATTCCCACGAGCGCGAGGCGCACGTGCGGCTGGGCGAGCAGGTCGCGGCGCGACGCCTTCTGAGCTCCCACGGCCTCGGCCGGCGCGTCTCCACGGGGCAGCGTCGAGGCGATGGCGAGCGCAACGAGCATCCCCGCAACGACGAATGCGAATGCTCCCGTGAGCGGACCGAGGCCGACCGTGGCGCCAAGGCCGGCGGCGGGGGCGAGCAGGTTCGGTCCGAAGACGGCCCCGACGGTGCTGCCCCAGACCACGATGCCGATGACCGCCGCTCGGTGCGACGGCGCGACCGCGTCGGCTGCCGCATAGCGTGTGAGCTGGATCGCGCCGTTGCTGATACCCAGGCACACGCTCGCGACGAGCAGGACGGCCAGGGAGCCGATGCTCAACGACAGCATCGCGGCCAGGCCGCCCAGCACCCCGATCCCGAATCCGAGCTGGAGGCCAAAACGGCGGCCGCGGCGCGCCATCACCATCGACAGCACCGACGCCGCCAGGGCGGTGGCCGCGATGCCGATCGCGTTCGGCAGGCCCGAGGTGGCCCGCTCGCCGGTCAGCAGCGGTGCGGCGAGCGCGCCCGCGGTGAAGGCGCCGATGTAGGCAGTCGAGGCGCTCGCCACCACCGCCACGTGGCGGAACGGGCGCGGCGCGCGCGATGCGGCGGGACTGGATTGCTCCACGCAGCTCCTTCGATCGATCGGTCGGCCTCCATGGTCGCACCGGCGTCCAATGCCGCGCGGGCGTCTTCACCGGGCTCGTCTAGAATCGGGCCATGACGACCGAGGTCCGCGCTCCCATCGCTCCCATCTATGTCGCCGGTGCGTTCGTCGAGGACGGCACGCCGCTCGAGGTGCGCAATCCCGCAACCGATGAGCTGATCGCCACGACCTTCCAGGCCGGCTCCGAGCAGCTGGAGCGCGCCACGCAGGCGGCGGTCAGCGCATTCGAGCAGACGAAGCGGCTCGCCAGCTTCGAGCGCCGGGATGCGCTGGCCCACATCGCGCAGCGCATGACCGATGACGTCGACGAGCTCGCCGACCTGCTGAGCCGTGAGTCGGGGAAGCCGATCAGAGACGCGCGTGGCGAGGTGCTGCGCGGCGCGCTCACCTTCCGCACCGCGGCCGAGGAGGCGCTGCGCATCACCGGTGAGTGGCTGCCGCTGGACTGGAACGCCGCCAACCGCGGCCGCTCGGGCATCGTGCGGCGCTACCCGATCGGGCCGGTCGCCGGCATCAGTCCGTTCAACTTCCCGCTCAACCTGGCGGCGCACAAGGTCGCGCCGGCGATCGCCGCCGGCTGCAGCATCGTGCTCAAGCCGCCGAGCGTCGATCCGCTGGTCATGCTGCGCGTCGCGCAGTACATCCACGAGACCGACCTGCCCAAGGGTGCCGTCAGCATCCTGCCCATGGACCGGCCGACCGGCGACCGCATGGTGCGCGACGACCGCTTCAAGCTGCTCAGCTTCACCGGGTCGCCATCGGTCGGCTGGAAGATGAAGGCCGAGGCCGGCAAGAAGAAGGTCGTGCTCGAGCTCGGCGGCAACGCGGGCGCGATCGTGGACGAGACGGCGGACCTCGACTGGGCCGTCAACCGGCTCGTCTTCGGCGCCTTCGCCTACGCCGGACAGGTCTGCATCAGCGTCCAGCGCATCTACATCGTGGCATCGGTCTATGAGGAGTTCCAGGCCAAGTTCGTCGAGCGCGTGCGCGGCCTGAAGCTCGGGGACCCGCTCGATCCTGCGACTGATCTTGGACCGATGGTGGACGACAAAGCGGCGAGCCGCACGCATGAATGGGTGCAGGAAGCCGTTGCGATGGGCGCGCGCGCCCTCACCGGTGGCGAGGTTGATGGCCGCTCGTACCCACCGACCGTGCTCGTCGACGTGCCACGCGAGGCGCGCGTCTGCGGCGAGGAGGTCTTCGCGCCGGTCGTGAACCTGTTCCCGGTGCCTGACTGGGCTGCCGGGATCCGTGAGATCAATGACAGCGCCTTCGGCCTGCAATGCGGCATCTTCACGAGTGATCTCGAGCGGACGCTGCAGGCCCATGACGAGCTGGAGGTCGGCGGCGTGATCGTCAATGACGTGCCGACGTGGCGCATCGACCCCATGCCGTACGGCGGGGTGAAGGACTCAGGGCTCGGTCGCGAGGGGTTGCGCTGGAGCATCGACGACATGACCGAGCCGCGGCTGCTGGCCTTCGCCCGTCCGTTGTGACCGCGACCGCCACCCGTTTCGCCCGCATCCTCCGGGCCGATGAGCTGCGCGACGGCGAGCTGGTGCCGGTCGAGATCGACGGCACGCCGGTCGTGCTGGTCCGGCACGAAGGCGCATTCTTCGCCACTGCCAACACCTGCACGCACCGTGATTTCCCGCTCAGCGAGGCCGGTTTTGATCCGCGTGACGGGTTCCTGGTCTGCGCCTGGCACGGCGGCTGTTTCGACGTGCGCACCGGCGCCGCCGTCGTGGCACCGGTGACCGAGGCGGTGGAGACGTTCCCGGTCCGCGTCAGCGACGACGGCTGGGTCGAGATCGCCCTGACCGGCTCACTGGCCGGATGAACGCGCCGTGACGATCGAGGCGTTGCCCTTCGTCAACTGGATCTTCTGGGCCGCGCTCTCCGGCGGTTCCATGCTCGTCGTCGGCATCACCGAGCTGCTCGGCGGCACGACGCGCGGCTACCGGCTCTTCATGGCTGGCTTCTTCGTCGTTTGCGCCGCGATCTGGGCCCTCTCGGAGCTGAACCTGCCGCCGATGGGCAGTGGCAACGTTCCTGCCGCCGCGACCGAAGCCCTGCGCCGCCCGCTGGTCCTGGCGTGGGGAGCGGTCAGCGTCGTCTACCTGCTCCTGAGCGTGCGCAACGCACCGCGGGCGTGGCTCGCGGTGGCGGGCGGGACGCTGGGCCTCGTCGTGCTCGTCATATTGGCGGTCGCCGGCGGAACGGAGATGACCGCCCTCTTCGCCGGACAGCTCGTCCTCATCGCCCTCGTCCTGGGCTCGGTGAATGCCGCGATGCTCCTCGGCCACTGGTACCTCGTGACGCCGCAGCTCTCGCCGGACCCGCTGCGCCGCATGATGGCGCTCCTGCTCGCTGGCCTGGTCGTGCAGGCGCTGGCCTTCGGGCTGGCCGTAGCGCTGGGGCCCGACGCCACGACCGGCGAGATGGGCTGGCTGACCTGGCTGCGGCTCGTGGCCGGCATCCTCATCCCGATCGTGGCGACCATTCTTGCCTGGCTCGCGACGCGCGCCGCCTCGCTGCAGGCAAGCACGGGGTTGCTTTACATCGGTCTCGCCCTGATCATCGCGGGCTCGATCGCCGGACCCTCGATCGCGTACCTGACCGGGGTGCCCGTCTGATGCGCATCACGGCCCGATGCTTCGCCAGCCTGCGCGAGCTTGCCGCCGACCGGGTGCTGCTCGACCTGGCCGATGGCGCCCAGGTGACCGATGCGTGGGCTGATCTCGAGGGCCGCTTCGCCGCGATTGCCCCACACCGGCCCTACGTGCGCGTGGCACGCAACGGCGCCTACGCGCAGTGGGACGATCGCCTGGTGAACGGCGACGAGGTCGCGTTTCTGCCACCGGTGAGCGGTGGCGGACCGTCGCTGGTCGGGCTCACCGAGGACCCGATCGACGTCGACGCACTCCAGGCAATCGTGGCGCGCCGGCACGGCGCTGTGGTGACCTTCATCGGTCGCGCGCGCGACCACAGCGATGACGGGCGGGCTGTGACGGAGCTGGAGTACGAGGTCTATCCGGAGATGGCCGCCAGCGTGCTTGACCAGATCGCCGGCGATGCGGAGCGGCAGTTCGGCTGCGTCGTGGCCGTCATGCATCGCGTCGGGGTCGTGGCGCTCGGGGACGCGGCGGTCGTCATCGTCACGGCGGCCGGCCACCGCGCCGCCGCGTACGACGGGAACCGGTACGTCATCGAGGCCATCAAGGAGCGGCTGCCGATCTGGAAGCGGGAGCGCTTCGCCGACGGCAGTGAGTGGAAGCGCCCCGGCGCATAGACCTCCCGGTGACGTTGGTGCGCCGCATCGATCAGGTCTGGTCCGCGATGACGCGCCGGTAGAGGTCGGCGCGTCGCTGTGCCAGGCTCCGCAGCGCGCGCGCATCAGCGTCGAGCGGCTCGATGCGATCGACCGCGACCGGTGCAGCGGATTCGGCGGGCGCCACCCCTGCGGCCTCCAGCGCCAGCAGCGCAGCGCCCCGCAGCGAGGGCTCGGCGAGCCGTGCGACATCGATCGGGCGGCCGAGCGCCGCGGCCACGAGCTGCTGCCAGCGTCGCGAGGGCCGCAACGCGCCCCCGGTGGCGGTGATCGAGCGAGGCGGGCCGAGCGCCTCGTCGATATCGGCAAGACCGAGTGCGACCGAGGTCATGATCGCGCCCATGATCGTGTCGGCGTCGTCGGACAGGCGGAGCCCGGTGATCGCGCCGGTCAAAGCGGCGTGGTATCCCGGACCTCGCTCACCGTTCAGGTACGGCAGCACAACGAGGCTCGCGGGCCGGGGATCGAAGGTCGAAAGGTCGCGCCCACTGACTCGGCCTAACCATGCCGCGGTGCCGCCACCCTCGCTCAGCGCGCCGCCGACGAGCGTGCGGCCGCCCTCGATCCCATATGCGAAGAGGCCCTCCGGAATGTCATGCACGCTGCCTTCCACGCACAGGCGAAGGGCGGACGAGGTGCCGATCATGAGCCCGGCGCGTCTGTCACCCATCGATCCCAGACCGATGTTGTTGCACGCGCCATCGCCCACCGGCGCCAGCCAGCGCACGTGGCGCAGGCACGGCCATCGCTGGCTAGTGCTGTGACCGGTGGGCACGAGCGCGAGCTCGGTCACGACGCGCGCCAATGAGCCAGGGTCGACCCCGAGCAGCGAGCACAGCTCCTCGTCCCACGCGCCGCGCCGGCGGTCGAGCAGCCCGGTTCCGGCGGCCAGCGACTCGCCGAGGGTCCACGCACCGGTGAGTCGGTGGTGGACGAGCTCCGGCAGCCCGGCCCACGCGGTCGCCGACCCCGCGGGCGCGGCCGCGATCCGCGCCGGCCAGTAGCCGGCATGCAGCGGCGCCCCGCTGCGTTGGCGGACCGCCTCGCCATCGAGTCGCGACCATAGCGCGGTGGCGGCCGATGCGGCGCTCGTGTCGGCCCAGGAGCGCAGTGCGGTGGCCGGCCGGTGGTTAGCATCGACGCCACAGAACGTGTGGAAGAGGCACGAGACGCCGCCGGCCGCGACATCGGGCAGGAGGTCGCGATGCGCCTCGACCACCTCATCAAGCAGTTCGTCGACGAGCCCGAGCAGTCCGTCGACATCGGTCCAGACGGCGCCGGAGGCGTCAGTCTGCCAGGCAGTGGCGCGCCGAGCGAGCGTGCCGGCAACGGCATCGCCCCTGGCGTCATGCAACTGCACGCGTACCGAGGAGGTGCCCAGGTCCAGTGCAAGGACGAGCGGCCTGCGTGCCTCGGCTGCCCCGATCTCAGCGTCGTCCATGGTGCGCAACCCTAGCCCGTGGCGGCGTCGCACGCGTGCACCGGGCGCGCCCGACGTGCACAATGCCGCGTGATGGGACCCAAGCCCGGGCAGATCCGATGCCCGACATGCCACCGCTCGACGCTTCCCGCCGCGTACTGCACGCACTGCGGCTCGCCGATTCCTGAGAGTGCCCGCGCCCGACCGCGCGGCCTGGATCGCGACGAACTGCAGGAGCGTATCCGCGCCCGCCGCAGCGGGCCGATGCCGTTCCGGCGCGGCTCGAGTCCCGACGACGGGCCGATCGAGGGATCGCCGAACGCGGAGCGCTTCGAGCCCGAGCCGGAGGACGAACGCATCCGTCGCAGCCGTGCGGCGGGGGCAGCTCCCGCGGGTGCCGCTGGCCTGGGCGATGATCGTCGCGTCGACAACACTGCCCCGAACTTCGATGCCGAGGCCGAAGCTGCGCGCCGCCGCGCCGAGGAGGAGGCAGCCGAGGCCGCGCAGCGGGACGAGGCCAACCAGCGCTGGGCACGTCCGGCGGACGAGACGAGCGGTCCCTTCCGTCGCGGCCACGATGCGGAGGAGGGGATCGCGTCACTGCTGGCTGGCGAACCCGAGGCGGTCCAGGCGGTGCAGACGTCCGAGCCGCCATGGCCTCAGGAGCCGCGCCACGAGGCGCCTGCCGCGGCAGCACCGGAACCCATGGCGGCGCCAGGTGCCGAGGTCATCGACCGCTTCGACGACGACCCGTACGACGAGCCAGATCCGCGCTACTACTACGAGACCGAGGAGCGCAGCGGCGGGATCGGGATCGGCGCGGTGCTCGGTATCGCCGCCCTCGGCGTGCTCGCGCTTTTCGTCGGCATCATGCTCAGCGGCGTGTTCGGCGGCGACGATGGCGTGGGACAGGCGACCCCCAGCCAGTCGGCCGCCGTGGTGACGCCGAGCAACGATCTCTCCGCCGCACCATCGCAGAGCGCCGGCGCGAGCGCGAGCAGCAGCGCCGCGCCATCGGCCTCGCCGTCCGGTGGCCCGCAGACCTTCCCCGACGGCTTCGTGGCCGATGCCCAGCCGTGCGCCAACCCGCCGAACAGTCCGGACTGCGGATCGAGCGGCGCGCGCAATAACGGCAACGTCTGGATCGTGGTGAGCTTCGAGAACGGCACCGCCTCCGACGTGGTCGGAGCGACGGTGGAACAGGCCGACGGCACCGCGGTGGCGGGCGGTGGAAGTCTGCCGCTTGCCGACATCGGCTGCGCCAGCTCCTGCAAGGGCTACACCTACTTCGCCTTCCAGAATCTCGAGAACGGCACGTACACCGTGCACGTGACGCGCAACGGCGAAGCGGCGAGCGAGACCGGGTTCACCGTCGAGCGCTGATCCAGCGGCTGGACGCGGCTAAGTGGCGCGCCACGTGCAGCAGTCAACGCCCCGTGGCCCTTCCTCCCGTGCGTGAGCGCCTGCGCAGCCTCGCGCCTCTCCTCGTCGCCGTCGTCGCCGTCGTCGCCGGGTCGGCATACGTCGCGACGCGCCTGCTCGGCGACACCGCAGACCCAGGTCCGCCGGGCGGCTTCGTTGGCGCGGGCGGCGCGGTGACCGAGTCAGCGACGTCGACACCGGCCATGTCGCCAACGCATGAGCCACTCGTGCCCCCAACGCCATCGGTGATGCCGAGCCCGACGGCGACTCCGACCGCCGCGCCGAGCGTCACCGCCCAACCCGATCCGTTGGCTGGTGGGTTTGCGGCCGAGGTGGAAGCGTGTCGCTCGCTCCAGGGTGACCGATGCCGTGGCCCCCTCGAGGACGTGCGCAGCGGCGGATCATTCACCGCCCTGATGCGCTTCGAGAACATCAGCGCCGGTGACGCGGTGGCGATCACGCTCGCCGGACCCGCGACCTACGGCGGCGCGCCATACGCGATGCAGGGTGGCGGGGACGGCTACTACTACAGCGAGTTCAGCCTGGGTGGCGCGCCGGGCGGCGACTACCAGCTGATCGCGACCCGCAATGGGTCCGAGGTGGCGAGCACCACCATCCGCGTTCGCTGAGCCTCGCCGCGCAAAGGACGAGGCCCGGGTCGTTGCGACCCGGGCCTCGTCCTTTCGGTCCCTGGTGGGAAGCGGAACGCTACTTCGAGCGGCCGTTCCCGGTGTTCGTGAGGCGGAACACGTAATCCGCGTCCAGGAAGGTCAGGTCGCCGGTCGGCAGGTTGCTGACGATGACGGCGATGCTGTCCTGCCCGTGCAGGCACGTCGTGTTGAAGCCGGCCTGCTCGATCATGTCGCCCTCGAAGCGATAGATGAAGCCTGCCGCGTCGACGATCTCGCCGAACGAGTCAACGCCGGGCGTCAGGTCGCAGGCCGAAACGATCTGGACCACCCAATTGTTGTCCTGCTCCCCGGTCGACTGCACCCAGTTGCCCGCAGCGGAGCTGACGGCGGCCTCGGTGCCGTCGATCATCGCGTCGTCCACGAACCAGCCGGTGTCGAGGTACGCCGCGTCGGTCGAGTAGCGGAACTGCAGGTCGGTAGCGCCGTCCGGCACCATCGCGTTGAGGTGGATGTACGCCGGATCGTCGACGAAGTACGCGCCGCCGGACGTCCCGGTCAGGCCGTTGCCCTCGTCGTTGTTGCCCTGCGGGTTGTCGTTCGTCGTGACGACGGCGCCCCCGTCATCGGTAAGCGGCACGGTGACCCACTCGCCACCGACCAGCGCCTCGACGAAGCCGTAGTCCCAGCCCTCCTCGATGAAGTACCAGGTCCAGAAGTCAAGCGTCTCGCCGCCGGTCACCGCGGTGTCCACGTCGAGGATGCTGTCGAACTGGCTCTGGTAGCCCGCGTACCAATGTGTGTCGCCGGTGTGCGGTGCGACCTGGGTCGAGTCCTCACCGTCGAGCGTGAGGGCGAAGGTCGGCCCGGGGTTACGGAACATCTCGTAGCTGACGCCGAACGGC
Source organism: Chloroflexota bacterium (assembly GCA_039933775.1). GTDB lineage: Bacteria > Chloroflexota > Limnocylindria > QHBO01 > QHBO01 > JBDTNK01. The sequence continues at coordinate 78,136 of JBDTNK010000001.1, forward strand.
AGCGCCGTCTGGGTCGGGACGTTCTTGTTGTTGTTCCAGCGTGCGGGCGGCATGTTGCCGTTGTAGATCCCGCGGCCCTCGAAGAAGACCTCGTTCGCGATCTCGATCGTCCAGCCCGCCGTGATGGCGTCGCCGAAGTTGATGTTCTCGAAGTTGAACTGGGTGCCATTGACCTCGGCGTCGAGCCAGATCGCAACCGCCCAGTCCTTGAACAGGTCCTCGGCGGACGGCAGGCTCGCGCCGGTGTCGGCGTTGAAGCGGTCGATGGCGCTCTGGACGCCGTCCATCCCATCGGCGGGATCTTCGAAGATGTACTTGATCAGCAGGTCGCCACCGGCCGGCTGGTAGGCCAGGTCGGGGCTGAGATCACCGCCACCGTTGCCGCCCGCCTGCTCCCAGAGATACAGGAAGTAGGTGTAGCTGGCTCCGTAGTTCTCCAGCCCGCCACCCCAGCGGGTGAGGCTCGTCTCGCGGTGGAAGACCTGGTGGTAGAGGATGTGGCTGTCGTTGGTGTTGCCCCATCCGTTGAAGAAGATGGCCATGTCGGCCAGCCCCTCGTCGACCCAGGACAGCTCACCCGGATCGCTGTAGTTCATGAGCAGGTGCTCGAGCTCGTGGGCAATGACGCCCTCATACACCGGGTCGGCGCCGCCAACGCGGTTGGTCCAGTCGAAGGTATCGGTCACGATCACGTTCATGCCGTAGTCGGCGATGAAGTTCGGTGCGAAGAAGCCGGCCGTGTACGTGTCGGCCGCGCAGTCGTAGAAGAAGTCGTCGAAGACGTTGTAGGCCAGCAGCACGATCGCGTCGCCGCTGTCGCCCGCGCTGCCGACGAAGCCGTAGTGCTCCTCGTCCACGCGCACGATCTGGTTTGTCAGCTCGTCACCGAGCGTGTTGATCTGGTCCTGCGTGACGAGGTAGTCGCCGGCCTCGAACTTCGAGGGGCATGGCTCGAACGCGTCAGCAGGGTTCGGGTCGAGGGCCGGGCTCATGCCGAACACGTTCTCGTCGCCGATGCTGCCCTGCGGCACATAGACATAGACGGGCGTCCCGTCGACGGTGGTGTTGGCATAGGCGCGCTCGAAGGTGAGCAGCACTTCGCCGCCGGCAGCGCTGTCGCCGACGTCGAGCGTGAGCGTGGGGTCGCCGGCAACGCCGCCAACCTCATCGGCGGCGAAGGCCGCAGCGGGCGCGAAGGCGCCGATGAGCGTGAGTGCCAGCAGCAGCGGCAGCCACGCGCGTGAGATGGATGGTCTCGCCAAGGGGTGATCCTCCCGTGATGGGCATGTGTCACCAGCGGATCGGACGCCGGGCAGCGACAACCGAATCGGCGAGATGGCTCGGCGGGCGTTTCATCCGACAAACCTGACTGTCGGGCACCCCATCGCGCGATCGAGGATTCCAATCCTCAGGTGACGGCCACAGACACTGCAGCCACGTTGAGGATACGCAACCGTGTCAACGTGTGCGCCCTGTCAACGGCTAGGGCGCGAGCACCTCGGAGGCGCGAAAGACAGGGCCGATCTGGCAGATCGTGACCATTCCCGGGTCGACCGCGCCGCGCAGTTGCAGGTCGGCCCCCAGGGGCGCGACGACAGCACCTGCGGGCCCGGTCAGGTCACCGCTCGAGCGATCGATGGCATATCCCTCGGGGTACAGCACCTGGTAGCGCGTGCCGTCGCTGGCCTCGACGTATGAGCATCCGCCTTCAATCCCGTCGAAGCCCAGCCTGCCGGACAGCAGCTCGCCCTTCGCGGGCGAGGGTGATACGGGCGTCAGCGTCGGCGAACGAAGCGCGTCGCCTGCGTCCGCAGACGGCGAGACCGATGGCTTCGCCGGCGGCGACGCGGTAGGAACCGATGGCGCGGCCGCCGAGCTGCATGCCACGAGCAGGAGTGCGACGGCGGCCGAGGCGAGGGGGGATTGATGGGTCATGCGCTTCCCAGACGTCACACGCCGAGTCCCGGTTCCGTCGCCCCCGCGCTGCCAGACTGCGCGCGACGCGGCTCGGCGCCCGCATCGCGGCGCCGCGCGGCGATGGCGCTGACCGCCTCGAGCACGCAACGATGCGCGACCTGCGCGGTGACCTCAGCGACGTCGAACGGCGGCGACACCTCCACCACGTCCATGCCCACCAGGTCGACCGCCAGCGCGACCTGGCGTACGGCCCGCAGCAGTTCGCGCGAGAGGAGGCCGCCCGGCTCCGGTGTGCCGGTGCCGGGCGCCATCCCCGGGTCCACGACGTCGACGTCGACCGACAGGTAGATCGCGTCCGGCCCGTCGAGCGCCTGGGCAATCGCATCGGTCACCACGGCCTCGGCCCCGCGCTCCTCGATCTCGGTCATGAAGTGGAAGCGCATCTCGTGCCGCGTCATCCAGGCCAGCGTTTCGGGGCCCGGCCAGTAGCCGCGCAGCCCGACCTGCACGAAGTTGCGCCCGGCGACGGCGCCCGACTCGATGAGGCGCCGCATCGGCGTGCCGTGCGAGCGCAGGTTGCCCCAGGTAGCGTTTGCGGCATCGGCGTGCGCATCGAAATGCACGATGCCCAGGCGCCGCGGGGCGATTGCCGCGGCGACGGCGGAAGCTGATGGGTAGGTGATCGAGTGGTCCCCGCCCAGCACGATCGGAATCGCGCCGCTGGCGGCAACCTCCGCGACCTTGCGGCCGATGACCAGGTGCGCGCGCTCGATATCCATGGGCGTCACCGGCGCGTCGCCCGCATCGACGATATCCAGCCATGCGTACGGCTCGATGCCGAGCTGGAGTGAGTTGATATCCCCGGAGTGGTAGCTCGCCTGCCGGATCGCACGCGGGCCGAAGCGCGCGCCGGGGCGGTGGCTGACCGAGTCGTCGAAGGGGGCACCGACGATGGCCACGTCCGGTCGCCGCGCGGCGAGCGCGGCGGCATCGGTCACCAGTGGCAGCTTCTGGAAGGTCGGCATGCCGACGTACGAGGGCAGGTTGAAGTCGTCGTAGGCCTCGTACTGATCCGCTCCGGCGGGAGCGGCCTCATCGTTCATGCCGCGGCCGGCGTGGCGAATCGAATCGGACATCGGTGGAAGCGACGCCTCCATCGGTCGCAGACAGGCGCCGTCGCGATGCGGAGCAGGCCCCTGCGGGCATCCGATGCTAGCAGATGCCCGGCTCGCGGCCGCTGGTACCATCGAGGCCCCGATGACGGCCACCGAGAAGCGCTACACGATCGAAGAGGCGAACGCGCTGCTGCCCACGGTGCGCTCGATCCTGCTGCAGCTCGCGGTCGAGCGGCGCCGCTACGCGGAGGCGCACGCCGCCCTGCACGAGCGGTTGCGCGGCAATGGGGACCCGGCGCACGCCGACGACGTCACCCGCCACGAGGAGCGCGTCGCCGCCATTCAGGCCGGCATGGAGGCGCTGGCGGAGCACATGGCCCAGCTCGGCGTGGTACTGCGCGACATCGAGATGGGGCTGCTTGACTTTCCTGCGGAGCGCGACGGCGAGCCGATCTGGCTGTGCTGGCGGCTCTCCGACGCGTCGGTCGCGTTCTGGCACACGCGACGCGAGGGCTACACCAGCCGAAGGCCATGCTGAAACCGGCCGGCAGCGTCGAGCCAGCGATCGCAGTCATCGGTGACTGCCTCCTCGACGTCGCGCTGCGGCCTGACGCACGCGTCGAGCTCGGCGGCGACGTGCCCGCAGCGATCCGGCTCGGCGCGGGCGGCCAGGGCGCGAACCTCGCTGTGCGCCTGGCGCGCCGTGGCCGCCACGTCCGGCTCGTGGCACCCGTCGGCCACGACGCGGTCGGGGAGCTGCTGCGAACCGCGCTGGCCGACGACGGCATTGAGCTGGTACCCCTGCCGGTGGAGCGCAGTGGCGCCGTGGCCGCGTTCATCGACGACAGCGGCGAGCGGACCATGTACAGCGATCGTCCGACGCTGGATGGCGCCGCCGCCGTGGCTGCCGCGGGGCGGTGCGCCTGGGTCCACGTCTCCGGTTACGCGTTGGTCGGCGATGAGGGAGCCGCGCTGGCGCAACGGCTCGCCGGCCGCTTCGTCTCGGTCAACGGCGGATCGGCTGCCCATGGCGATGGCCGTGCGGCCCAGCTCCTGGAGCATCTCAGGACGCTGCGACCCTCGCTCATCATCCTGAACGCCGCGGAGGCCGCCGCCCTCCTCGATGGGCCGATGCCACGCGGCGCGCCGACCCCGCGGCCCGGGGCGACGTCCAACCCCGAAGAGGCCGCGCGACTGCTGGCCGAGGAGCTCGGCTCGCTCGTCGTCGTGACCGATGCGGCTCGCGGCGCCGACGCCGCCTGGCCCGGTGGGCGTGCTGTCCACGTGGCGGCGCTGCGCGCCCTCCCCATCGACGCCACCGGCGCGGGCGACGCGTTCGCGGCGGCCGTGATCGATGAGCTGGCTGATGGCGCCTGGCCGCCGGACGAGGAGCGGATGCGTCGCGCCATGGCCGCTGGTGCGGAGCTTGCCGCACGCGTGGTGGCGGTCGACGGCGCGCAGGCGCGCGTGGCCGGCGAGCACGACACGATGGCTCGCCGGCGGGGTCAGGTAAGGTTGCCCGCATGACCGGTCGGCTTCCGCCGTGGCTTGTGATCGCCGATGAGGTGCGGGAAGCGCTCGCCGCCGGCCGCCCGATCGTGGCCCTGGAGTCTTCGCTCATCGCCCAGGGCCTGCCGATTCCGCACAATCTCGAGACGGCCCTGGCCGCCGATGCCGCGGTACGCCAGCACGGCGCGGTGCCGGCCACCGTGGCGCTCGAGGACGGGCGGCTCCTCGTCGGCGCGGCGCGCGACGTGCTGGAGCGGCTCGCAGATCCGGAGCGGCATCCGGCCAAGGCCGCATCGCGCGATTTCGGCCCGCTGCTCGCGGCGGGGACGCTGGCCGCCACCACGGTGAGCGCCACCATGCGAGCCGCGCATCTGGCGGGCATCTCCGTCTTCGCGACCGGCGGAATCGGCGGCGTGCACCGTGGCGCGAGCCGGAGCTGGGACGTGAGCTCCGACATCGACGAGCTGGCCGCGACACCGGTTGGCGTCGTGTGTTCCGGGGCGAAATCGATCCTCGACCTGCCGGCCACCGTCGAGCTGCTCGAGACGCGCCGCGTGCCCATCGTCGGCATCGGCACCCGCGAGCTGCCGGCGTTCTACAGTGTGACCAGCGGGATCACCGTTTCGCATTCGGTGCGCGATCCTCGTGCCGCGGCGGCGGCGCTCGACGCGCACCTGTCGATCGCCGGATCGGGCGGGATGCTCTTCGTCAACCCGCCGCCGGCCGAGCTCGCGCTGCCCGGCGCCGAGGTCGAGGCCTGGATCGCGGAAGCGGTCGCGCTCGCGGACGCAGAGGGCATCCGAGCCGGCGCCGTCACGCCATTCGTGCTGGCCCACGTGGCCGAGGCATCGGGCGGTCGAACGCTGCACGCCAACATCGGTCTCATCGTCAACAACGCCGCCACCGCCGCCCTGCTGGCCGTGGCGCTGATGGAACGTCGCTCCCGGGGTTGAAGGCTCCGCTATCCTGCGGCGGACAGGCGGGATCGAGATGGGTGAGGAGGGCGACGCGATGCGCATCTACGACGGGAGCCCGCGCCAGGACTGGGAGGAGGTGCTGCGCAGCATCGGCGCCCACGCCGACCGGCAGCAGCTGAAGGAGCTCCTCTTCGTCGAGCTCGAGCCCGGCTTCATCCTGCAGGGCCTGGCCCAGGCGACCGCGGGACGCAGCGACGAGGGCTTCGGCCACCTGGTCAAGAAGACATTCGAGATCGACGAAGACCAGGCGGCCAAGCTGATGGACGACGCCACCGAGATGCGCGGGACGGCTACCGGCGGCGAGCCGCATCTCGAGATCGCCAACTACTACCAGCACGCGCTGCGCGTCATCGGCAAGTGGATCGACTCGCAGAAGGCGCGTGATGTCTTCTTCTTCGAGCAGGAGGGGTCGTTCGTGGTGCGCATCCTGGCCACGAGCTCGAGCGGGAGCGTCGCTCACCAGCTCTCCGAATTCACTCGCGACGAGATTGTGGCTATGATCGAGGCCGCACCGCAGGCGCGCGATCACGCGTGACCATCTAGCACTCCAGGGGAGGTCGCAACCGTGAAGGCGTTGAAAGTCGTACTCGTGAGCATCGGGGCACTGCTTGCCGCCCTGATCGTGATTCCCATGGTCGTGCTCGGCGGCCTCTTCGTGTGGCTCAAGCTCACCGAGGAGAGCGACGAGGAAGCAATGGAGCTCGACGACACGATCTGAGCTCTCCTTGGCTCCAGACCGATGCGGGCGCCTTGCTGGCGCCCGTTTTCTTTGTTCGTCAGCCCGTGGCAATGGCCCAGGCTGCGGTCCAGCACACGGCGGCGACAAGCATGCCGTACCAGAGCCGGCGCGCATCGCGCGCACCCTGCGCCACCGCCACCAGGCCCGCCAAACCCAGCGCCATGACCGCCGGCGTGAGGCCGCCACCGGCCAGCAGTGCAATGCCCACGCCGATCCCCACCGCCATCGCCACGACGAACGCGATGCGGCGGCTGCGCTCGCGTCCCAGGACCTGCGCCAGGCTGCGCGAGCCGCCCGACGCATCGGCGTCGAAGTCCCGAGCGGTATTGGCCAGATGCGCGGCACCGGCGAACGGCGGCACGAGCAGGGCGGCGGCGAACACCCGCTCAGCCGGCACGCCGACGCCGGCCGCGATCCAGAAGGGCAGCACACCGAAGCTGATGAGGTACGGAATGACCGATGCCGGCGTGCGCGACAGCGCCAGGTTGTAGGCCAGCGCCGACGCCGTCGCGATGGCGCCCAGGGCCAGCGCCAGCACGCCAAGCCGCAGCGACGCGGCCAGTTGGAGACCGAGGCCGATGGAGGCGACCCAGAGCGCGGCGTTGACGCTCAGATCGCCCGATGGGATGGGCTTCTCGGGGCGCGCCGCGGCGTCGCGGTCGCGATCGGCCAGGTCGTTGGTGGCGCCGGTGAAGACCTGAGATCCGGCGATGCTGAGCACGGTCAGGATCACCAGCCCGGCATCGATCGGTCCGCCGTGCTGTGCGGCGAGGATCGCGGCCAGCGCCGCGCTGAGGAGCACGACCGCCAGCGCGGGGGCGGGATGGATGACGCGCAGCACGGCCGGCACGCCGCCGATCATAGTTGCCCGGTTGACCGGTGGCTCGGGTCATGCAGAATACCTGCGCGACCTTCGCTGTCCGATGCCCCCGCCAGCGTTGACCCTGCGTAACTGCCCCAAAAACATGCACGAGGCCATCTCCCATGAACCGCACCTTCCTCGGCGCGCTGCTGGTGGCGCTGGCCGTTGCGGCCAGTGCCTGTTCGGGCGGCGACGCGAGCGACAGCCCACGCTCCAGCGGCGCCGCGTCGGTCGTGGTGTCGCCAACGGTCGAGGCGTCCGAATCGCTCGCCGCCAGCGAGCCAGCCAGCTCCCCCGCCGAGGGCGAGGCGACGGCCGCGAACGACCTGTCGCCGAGCGACTGCTTCAATACCGATGGCAGCCAGGTCGACGAGGTGAGCGTCGTCGACTGCGAGCAGCCGCACTTCTACGAGGCGTTCCTCAACTACGACATGACCCAGGGTGACGCGGAGGCGTACCCGGGCGACGAGGCCGTGCTGAGCGACGCGGATGACCAGTGCCGACCCGCATTCGAGGAGTATGTCGGCACCGCATACGACGACTCGGCGCTGTACATCACGGTCATCCGCCCCTCGGAGTCGACCTGGGGCGATGGTGACCGCACCGTCATCTGCGTTGTCAACACCGAGAACGCCGCGACCGAGATGACCGGATCGGCGGAGGGCACCGAGCAGTAGCACGCCAGTCGTAGCCCGTGCAGCGCGGGGAGGTGTCCCCGGCATTGGTCTGCGCTATGCTTACTTCCCGAGTAGACGACCAGGCGCCCTACTTGCGTGCCCGCCCCATTCGGGCCGCCGAGCCGCCCATCGGAGGTCCCACCCCGCACCATGCCAAAGTACGTGTTCGTGACCGGTGGCGTCACGAGCTCCCTCGGCAAGGGGATTACCGCGGCGTCGATCGGGCGCATCCTCAAGGCACGCGGCATCCCGGTCAGCATCCTCAAGCTCGATCCTTACATCAACATCGATCCGGGGACGATGTCGCCGTACCAGCACGGCGAGGTCTTCGTGACCGATGACGGGGCCGAGACCGATCTCGACCTGGGTCACTACGAGCGCTTCATCGACGAGAACCTCAGCCAGGCGAGCAACGTCACCACGGGGCGCATCTACCAGAGCGTCATCGCCAAGGAGCGCCGCGGCGACTACCTGGGTGGCACGGTGCAGGTCATCCCGCACATCACCAACGAGATCAAGGAACGGATCGCGCGTGTCGCGCGCGAGGGCACGGGCTCGGTCACCGGCAGCGGGCTGGCACAGCACGGCGTCGTGATCGTGGAGGTCGGCGGCACCGTGGGTGACATCGAGTCGCTCCCGTTCCTCGAGGCGATTCGGCAGATGCGCAAAGACGTCGGTCGCCGCAACGTGCTGTACGTGCACGTCACCTGGCTTCCGCAGATCGGCGCCACCGGCGAGCTGAAGACGAAGCCCACGCAGCACAGCGTCAGTACGCTGCGCGGTATCGGCATCCAGCCGGACGTCATCATCCTGCGCAGCGACGAGCCGATCGAAGACGAGATCATGGACAAGGTTTCGCTCTTCACCGATGTCGACTCGCACGCCGTGATCCCGCTCAAGACGGCGAAGAGCATCTACGAGGTCCCGCTGCAGCTCGAACGCGCCGGCCTGGGCAAGCTGCTGACCCGCGAGCTCGAGCTGCCGGCGGCCGAACCGGACCTGTCGGAATGGCAGGAGCTGGTCCACCGCATCCGAGCACCGCGCCCACGCGTCGAGATCGGCATCGTGGGCAAGTACACCGAGCTGCCCGATGCCTACATCAGCGTCAGCGAGGCGTTGGCCCATGCGGCGCTCCATCATCGCGTCGACGTCCGGGTCCGCTGGATCGCCAGCGAGCACCTCGAGCGGATCGCCCCCGAGGACGTTCCCGCTGAGCTCGAGGGCGTCGCCGGCCTGCTCGTGCCGGGAGGCTTCGGTTATCGAGGCATCGAGGGCAAGATCCGCGCGATCCGCTGGGCCCGCGAGCAGTCGATCCCGTTCCTGGGCCTCTGCCTGGGCCTGCAGTGCGCCGTCATCGAGTTCGCGCGCCTGGTGCTCGACACCGATGATGCGAACAGCAGCGAGTTTAATGTCTTCACCGAGCATCCGGTCATCGACCTCATGCCGGACCAGCAGGACGTCGCCGACAAGGGTGGCACCATGCGGCTCGGTCTCTACCCGGCCCGATTGGTCGAGGGCACAAGGGTGCGGGAGGCGTACGGCAGTGAGGTCGTCTATGAGCGGCATCGGCATCGGTTCGAGGTCAACAACGCGTATCGCGACCGGCTGGCTGCAGCTGGCATGCGCTTCAGCGGGGTGAGCCCGGACGGGCGACTCGTCGAATTCATCGAGCTCGCCGATCATCCGTGGTTCGTCGCGACGCAGGCCCATCCCGAGCTGAAGAGCCGCCCGAACCGGCCGCACCCGCTCTTCCGCGACTTCGTGGCCGCCGCGGCGCGAGGTGCCGGCCTGGCTTCGAGCGATGGGACGAATGATGCCGCCGCGATCCACGTGGAGGGCCGCGCGTGACGATGCAGCTGGCAGACGCCACCGCGGAGCTCGACGTGCGCAGCGCAGACGAACGCGCGGCAATCGAGGCGGCCGAGGCCAGTGCCATCGTCATCTGGCGCGGAGACCGGCTCGCGTACCGCGATGTCCCGGCGCGGATCGAGGCGATCCCCGGGCGCGCCGCTCGCAACGCCCTTTCGGACGCGTACCAGGAGGCCGTCGCCGCCATCAACCCGCTGCGCGAGCGGTGGTATGGCGCCCGCGTCGCGGCGGCTCGTCAGCTCGGCTTCGACGACGTCGCCGCGCTGCACGAGGCGACGTCCGGCTATCGGCTCGATGAGCTCGCGGCCGAGGTCCAGCGTTTCGTGTTCGAGTCCGAAACGGTCTACTTCGCCGCGCTGCGTCGCTACCTGGCGCTGATCGATATTGAGCTCGGGGATGCCAGCGAGGCGGACGTCGCGTATATCCTTCGCGGCGCCGGCTTCAGCGCCTGGTTCGACGTGCGTGATCTGCCGCGCATCACCGAGCGGCTCGCCGCCGATCTGGCGCTCAGCGCGCCGGCCGAGACCTCCACGTCGGACGCTGGGTACGCGGCATACGCGGCCAGCCTGAGGCAGCTCGGCACGACGCTGGCAGCGGCCGGCGCCGGTGGGCGAGTCGCGGACCCAGCGCTGCCCGAGGGTGCTGGCCTGCTGTTCGAGCGCCTGCTCCTCAGCGACTCGTGGCTCGAGCACGGGCTGGGCATCCCCGACGAGGAGGTCCCGGTCGTCGCTGATTTCCTGGCCTTCGGCGCGCTCTATCGGCTGCGTCGCGAAGCGGCGATGCTCTTCTACGAGCAGCGACTGCACCGCGGCGAAGAAGCCACCCTTGCCCGGGCGTATTACAGCGGCACGATCGGACTGCTGACCGGCACGCTGGCGCCTGAGAGCGACTACCTCGCCGGCATCGGCGACGGCTTCAAGAGTGCCACCGGGTTTCGCGCCTCGTCACTGGCCGGAGCGCTGCGCACCGCAGTCGAGGCAAAGCACGGCCTTGGCTGGTGGCGCGAGCCTGCGGCCGGCGAGATGCTGCACCAGGTATTGGGCAACGGCGCAGCGCTGCGTGCCGATGACGTGGTTGCCCAACTCGGGTACAATCGATTGGACTGGCGCCCGGTCCTGCGCCAGCTTCGCACGCAGCTCATCGGAGAGATGAGCGGTTACGGCGGCCCGAACATCACGACGCGCGCCGGAACCCGCAAGGTCTGACCGTTTGACCGCGTTGACCCACGTTCCCGAGCCCGATCCTGGGTAGACGGACATTCCCGACCTCGACCTACTCACCTGTCGTTCTGCCGAAGCCGGCAATTGCACTCACGTCGTGGGAGTCACCGGCACCGGCACGTCGGCACTCCGCTGATCGAGGCTATATCCACATGAAGCACTGCTGGCAGGCGAGACGATGAACGACGACAACCGACCTCAGCGGCGACGACCGCGACGACGATCCGATGGCGGCGGCGGCGGTGGTGGTGGTGGTGGTGGTGGCAATCGCCGGCAGCCGGCGCGCACGCCGAACTACGCAGGGCGTCGCAACGCCTATGCATCGGGCGGCTATTCATCGGTCTACGCTGGACCATTCCCGACCGAGGACGATGCCGACGGCATGTCGCTCGCCGAGCTCCAGGGCAAGTCGCTCGACGAGCTGCGCGAGCTGGCCGACGAGCACGGCGTTGAGAGTGAGAACCTCGAGCATTCCGACCTGGTCCTGAAGCTGCTCGACGCGGTGCCACTGGCACCGAGCCAGCCGCGCCACGAGCAGAACGGTCAGGCGGGCCCGGCAACCGGCTACCTCGAGCTCGTGGACGAGGGCTTCGGCTTCCTGCGCCGCCACGGCGTGATGCCGTCGAACGACGACGTGTATGTCAGCAGCAGCCAGGTGCGCCGCTTCGGCCTGCGCACCGGCGACCACGTCACCGGCCATACCCGACCGCCCAAGGAGCAGGAGAAGTACCAGGGGCTGCTGCGCGTCGACACCATCAACGGCGTCGAGCCCGAGATTTCGCGGCGGCGGCCCAACTTCGACACGCTCGTGCCGGTCTTCCCCGACGAGATGTTCAATCTCGAGACGGATCAGAAGAACCTCACCCAGCGGCTCGTCAACCTCATCAGCCCCATCGGCAAGGGCCAGCGCGGGCTGATCCTGTCACCCGCCAAGGCAGGCAAGACGACGGTCCTCAAACACATCGCGGCGGGCATCACCGAGAACTATCCCGAGGTCACGCTCATGGTGGCGCTCATCGGTGAGCGACCGGAAGAGGTGACCGACATGCAGCGCTCGGTGAAGGGCGAGATCTTCAGCTCCACCTTCGATGAGCCGACCGAGAACCACACCCGCGTTGCGGAGATGACGCTCGAGATCGCGAAGCGGCAGGTCGAGATCGGCCGCGACGTCGTGATCCTGCTCGACTCGATCACGCGCCTGGCGCGCGCCTACAACCTCGCCCTGCCGGCATCGGGCAAGACGCTCTCCGGCGGCGTGGACCCGGTGGCGCTCTACCCCCCGAAGCGCTTCTTCGGTGCCGCGCGCAACATCGAGCATGGCGGAAGCCTGACCATCATCGCCACGTGCCTCGTGGACACGGGCAGCCGCATGGACGACGTCATCTACGAGGAGTTCAAAGGCACGGGCAACATGGAGCTCGCCCTGGACCGAAAGCTGAGCGAGAAGCGGATCTTCCCCGCCATCGACGTGCTGCGGTCCGGCACCCGTCGCGAGGAGCTGCTGCTCGACGAGAACGAGCTGCGCATGGTCTGGACCATGCGACGCATGCTCAGCGCGCTCGGCCCCAACGAAGGGATCGAGCTCCTCATGCAGCGCCTCGGCAAGACGAAGGACAACGCGGAGTTCCTCGTCACGCTCAGCAAGTCGGTCGAGTCCTCCGAGAGTCGCTGACCCGGCGCGTCTCCGGCACCGCATGGCCCGATCACTGCCGCTGCTCTGCCTGGCGTTCCTGCTGGCCGCCTGCGGCTCCGCTCCGCGGTCGAGTGATGCCCCCGAGCCTTCGGGACCGATGACCATCGCGCCCAGCGCGAGCATCCCTTCGGCGCCTGCGGTGGGCATCGTGCTACCGGCGCCCGGTTCGAGCTCGCCGATCTACGGCCCGAATCCCGGGGCGATCGTGGTGGCGATCGACCCCGGGCACGGCGGCTGCCTGGATTGGGGAGTTCCCAACCCCTGGGACAACACCGCGGCCAACGCCGAGAAGACGAGCACGCTGGGGATCGCGCTTCAGCTGCGTGACCGCCTTCGCGCGGCAGGGGTGAGCGTCGTCATGGCTCGCGATGCCGACGAGGCGATCGCCGGCGACGACTACCCGCCGCAGGGCTGCGACGGCCCGCAATTCCGCGACGTGAACGGCGACGGGCTGGCCGGCTTCGGATCGGATCTGCCCGAGGGCACGCTTGCCCGGGACGAGCTGCAGGCACGCATCGACCTCGCCAACGTGGCGCGGGCTGATGTCCTGCTGAGCATCCATATCAACTCGTTCGTCGACGACGATGGCGATCCGATCGAGATCGCCGCCAGCCAGACCTTCTATACCGATGAGACGGCCTGGGGACCAGCCAGCGCTGGTCTCGCCGCCGATGTGCAGTCCGGTGCCGTGGCGGGACTGCGCGGCGCGCCCTATCCGCGCCAGGACCGCGGTACGGAGGCCAAGAACTACTACGTCGTGGCGCCGCCCCTGTTTGCACCCACCGAGGATCGGCCCGATCCGTGGAAGCAGCCCGCGCGCGGGGCGCTCATGCCCGCGGTGCTGAGCGAGGTCGGGTCCATGAGCCTCGAGGCCGAAGCGACGTACCTGCGCGCTCCAGCCGGCCAGGCCGCGTTGGCCGACGGGCTGTTCAATGGGCTGGCCACGTGGTTCGCAGCGCGGCCGCTCGCCGTGCGCTGGACGATCGACGGGGATGTGTCGCCGCCCCAGCCGGCGCCCGGCGATGGCCCGCCCTTCTGGGCGCCGCTGCTCCCGGACGCGGCTCCGCTCGTGACGCTGACGAACAGCGGCACACGGACCTGGCCCGCTGACGTTCGGCTGCTCGGTGCTTGGGAAGCGAGCAGCGCGCCCTATCTGCGCGTGGCCCCTGTGCTCGATGAGCTCGCCGTGGACCTGCCCCGACTGCGCGCCGGGGAGTCGGTCACCGTCGAGCTGCCGATGAGCATGCCGCTCGCCCGCGCCGTTGCCTGGATCGACCTGAAAGCTGGTGGCCAGCGACTGTCGGACCTGGGCTCCCCAGCGCTGCAGGTCGCGACGAAGGCACACTGAAAGGACCGGCGCCTCCGGTACTGACGGCGCGCAGGTGACATTGCCAGCAGCCGGTCAACTTGGTAGGCTCTGCCGGTCTTCGATTCCGGTCCCGCTCGAAAGTGCAGGGAGAGCGCGACGCGCAGCCGGTATCGCGCGTATTCTCTAACCTGCTCAAACGCTCGCGGGAGCCCGGTCTATTGCATGATCCGCGGCGGCTGGTACGCCGTCTTACAGATACACGTGTCTTCGCGCGTGTAACCGCTCACCTCACCGTCCTGGCACTCGTCGTCATGAGCGCCGGGTTCGGCATTGCCGCAACGCGCGGCAGCGGTACATCTGCAATACCGGTGCCAGAGGTCCAACCCTTCTTCGACCTGGTGGGCATTGCACGAGCCGGTGCCAACGACCCGACGGTGTCGGCGCAATTCAGCGCGGACCTCGTCCCGGACCCCACCGTTGACGACCAGATGCCGAACCGCATGGGCATCCGTCCCGAGACATCCGCTCCTTCCGCCGATGCGAATCCCGCCACGCCCGCGCCGCGCGAGCCTGAGACGCCGCTGCCCCTCGTCGCCGCCAACGGCGCTCCGGTGGCTCCGTCCGCCGTCGTCCAGCCTGAGCCGGTGGCCGCGCCGGGGGCACTCCTGTGGCCAGTCTCCGGCGGATCGATCAGCCAGTACTTCCACGCCGGTCACCTGGCGCTCGACATCGCTGCGCCCGCCGGCAACGCGGTCTTCGCCGCGGCCGGTGGCACGGTGACGTTCGTGGGTTGGATGAACAACGGTGGTGGCAACGTCATCTCGATCGACCACGGCAACGGGCTGCAGACCGTCTACAACCACCTCGGCGGCTTCGCGATCGGCACCGGTACCTACGTCGCGCCGGGACAGATCATCGGATATGTGGGCTGTACCGGGATGTGCACCGGGCCGCATGTGCATTTCGAGGTCATCGTCGGCGGCGTCATCGTCAACCCGCTGCGCTACCTGTGACGCGCGGCGCCACGAGCGCCGCTTCCGGGGTGCATGAGGCGAGCGATGTTCGCTGACCACGTTCGCATCTTCGTTGGCGCGGGATCGGGGGGTGATGGCTCCTCGTCGTTCCGTCGTGAGGCGCATGTTCCACGCGGCGGACCCGACGGCGGCGACGGCGGTCGCGGCGGCGACGTGATCCTCGTCGCCGAGCCGGGCATGACCACGCTGGGCGAGTTCCGTCGCTCGCGGCACTTCCGCGCCAAACCCGGCGGACGTGGTCTGGGCCGCAAGGCGCACGGCAAGAACGGACCGGGGACGACACTGCGCGTGCCGCCGGGCACCGTGGTTCGCACCCATCCCGAGGGCGAGTGGATCGGTGAGCTGCTCGCCAGCGGCGACACGCTGACCGTCGCACGTGGCGGCCGCGGCGGCCGGGGCAACGTCCACTTCGCGAGCTCCACGCACCAGGCGCCGACCCACGCGGAGAAGGGCGAACCGGGCGAGGAGCGATGGATCGCGTTGGAGCTGAAGCTCATCGCCGACATCGGCCTGGTCGGCGCGCCGAACGCCGGCAAGTCAACACTGCTGGCCGCGCTCACCGCCGCGACACCGCGCGTCGACTCGTACCCATTCACCACGACCACGCCGAACCTCGGCGTCATTGAGCTGCCCGACGAGCGGACCCCGGTCATCGCCGACGTCCCCGGGCTGATCGAGGGCGCGAGTGAAGGTCATGGCATGGGCCACGCCTTTCTGCGCCACGTCGAGCGCACGCGCGTGCTCGTCGGCGTCGTGAACGGGGCTGCCGCCGATGCCGTCGAGGAATGGCGAGCGGTGGCGGAGGAGCTGCGGCTCCACGATGCGACGCTGCTCGAACGCCCGATGCCGATCGTCGTCACCAAGCTCGATCTGCCGGAGGTCCGCGAAGCGTGGCCGAAGCTGCGCAAGGCGCTGCGCGCCGACGGCCACATGCCGATCGGCGTCTCGGCGCACGACGGGACCGGGCTCGATGACCTGGTCCTGGCGCTTGGCGAGGCGCTGACTGAGGCGGATCGCCAGGCACGCGAACGTCCACCCGTCGAGGAGCTGCGCATCCATCGCTTCGACCCGCTCGACGAGGGCTGGGAGGTCGTGCCGGAGGAGGATGCACTGCGGATCCGGGGCCGGCGCATCGAGACGGCCGCCGCACGCACCAACTTCGAGAATCCCGAGTCGCGGGAGCGATTCGAGCGCCTGCTCGAGCGGCTGGGAATCGACGCCGAGCTGCGCCGCCAGGGTGTCGAAGCGGGGATCACCGTGCGCATCGGGCGCACCGAGCTCGAATGGAGCGATCCCGAATGATGCCGCGCGGCATGCTGACCCTCGCGGTCGGCGAGCCGCAAGTCACCGCCGAGTGGCAGGCGGCGGCCGGCGATCGGCCACGCCGCCTCGGCGTGCTGGGAGGGACGTTCGATCCTCCGCACATCGGTCACCTGTGGCTGGCGACACTGGCCCTCGACCAGCTCGGGCTGTCGAGGGTCCTCTTCATGCCGGCGGCCCAGCCGCCGCACAAGCGCGGCGAGCTGACGAAGGCTACCGACCGGATGCTCATGACGCGCCTGGCAATCGGGGATGACCCGCGCTTCGAGCTGTGCCCGATCGAGATGGAGCGCCCCGGCGCGTCGTACACGGTCGACTCCATCGCGGAGCTGCAGCGGCTGCACCCCGACGCCGAGCTGTGGCTCATCATGGCCACCGATTCGCTGGCTGCGATCGACACATGGCGCGAGCCCGACCGGTTGCTCGAGCTGGTGCCGTGGGCGGTCGGGCCGCGGCCGGGGGGCGAGCCTCCGACGCGGGCCGCTCTCCAGGAGCGCTTCGGGGCGGCTGCGGATCGCATCGTGCTGCTCGAGGGACCCGCGCTGGACGTCAGCTCATCTGATCTCAGGGCCCGGGTGGCGGCGGGGCGCGCCATCCGCTACCTTGTGCCGCGGGCGGTGGAGGAGCTCATCGTCGAGCGTCGGCTCTACCACCGGTGACGCGAACGAGACAGGCAGGAGGCATTCCGCTGGAGCAACGCGCCGAGAGCGTGCCCGCGCAGCGCGCGGCAGAGATGGACCCCGCAGCATTGGGGCATCGCATCGTGGAGATCGCGTCCGACAAGAAGGCGAGTGACATCGTGCTCCTGCGGACCGCCGAGCTCACCACCATGGCCGACTACTTCGTGATCTGCTCGGGTCGCAGCGATCGCCAGATCGGGGCGCTCGCCGGCGCCATCGTCGACGTTCTGCGCGACGAGGGTGTCAAGCCGCTCGGCATCGAGGGCAAGGCATCAGGGCGCTGGGTGCTCATCGACTACGGTGCGGTCATCGTCCACGTCTTCGCTGCCGACGAGCGTGAGTACTACGCCCTCGAGCGGCTGTGGTCCGCGGCGCAGCAAGTGGTCCGGGTCGTCTGACGCTCGACCGAGGGTGTTTACGCCATCGGTACCATGCGGGTACCCCGCCGGTCCTATTGAGAGCGGGTCGCTTGCGGCCGATCCTGCGGCCATGCCCGATCTCACGCGCGACCGACACACCGTGCCGGAATCCTGCCGCTTCTGCAGCGGGCTCCTGCTGACGAGCGTGTTCGACGCCACGTTCCGTGACCAGGTCGCCGAGGAGCGCCTCTTCTTCGCCATTCCCGGTGCGCTGTGCGTGCCGTGCCGCCAACTCTACGTGGACCAGCAGCTGATCTCGATCCTGGGACTGGACGAGGCGCGCTGCACCTTCGCCATCGAGAGTGACCGCGTGCTGCAGGCTGGAGCCCACGGCGCCGCCTGACCTACCCCAGGACCGATGTCGCCGCGCCACGCGCGGCGAGCAGCGTCTCGCCGAGCCACGCGCTCAGGGCTGACTCGGGATTCACATCGTTGCGCTTGATGACCAGATCTGCCTCCCACAGCCCGTTGAGCATCGCCTCCAGCTCCTGGCCGCTGTAGCGACGCGCAGCGTCGGCGATGCGCTCGGCGGCGCGGGCGTTGCCGCGACCGATGCGCCGTGCCATCTCGGCCGGCGGAGCGTGCGTCGCCAGCAGGTCCCGCGCCACGATCATGTCGGCGATCCTGCCTTCGAGCGCGGCCATGATGCGCAGCACCGGCTGGCCATCGTCCAGCGCCCGCGCCAGCGCTCGCGCGGCGGCCGCCGGCTCGCGACGATCGATCGCGTTGGTGATGGCGAACAGGCTCGCTGGACGGATGTCGGCGACGAGCGCCGCAACATCATCAGGCGTGACGCGCCGCTCACCGGCGTAGGTCCGCAGCTTGCGCAGCTCGCCGTCGGCGCTGCGCGTCTGCTCGCCACGCTCGATATCGGTCTCCCACGTGTCGCCGCCCAGCCGTTCGGCGAGCATCACGGCGGCGCGCGGCTCGATCTTCACGTCGATCGTGACGGCGTGCGCGCGAATCCAGTCGGCCAGCTCGCGGCGCCGCGGGACCAGGTGCTGCTGTACCGTGCCGCCGCGGTCGCGCACGGCGTCGGCCAGCTTCGTCACGATCGCCGGCAGCTTCGTGCTGTCGCGCGACGGCCGCACGTCGGCGATCGCCAGCGCGCCGCCCTCGGGCAGCTCGCGCACGAGCCGGACGAGGCGTTCCGCCACGGTCGTCGAGCGGCCCACCGCGCGTGACGGCTGGCGGAGCAGGGTGAGATGGACATCGAACATGCCGACCGTCGCGGCCTCGACCTGCACGCGATCGAGCAGGGCCTCGTCGGGGCTCCGCTCGGGGACCAGCTCCGTCCGCGTCGTCGCGCCAAGCTCCGCGGCGAAGCCCGCGATGGCGCGGTCGATGCTGAAGCCGTCGTCGCCGTGGACGAGCAGGAGCTGGCTCATCGGTCCGTGGGGGCTCCGGCGTCCCAGGCGAAGCGCAGGCGCTCGATGAGCTCGGCCGCCCCGATGCCGGTCACCTCGGCCAGCTCGGATTCGAGGACGTGCGCCGGACGCCGCGCCGCCTCGAGCGAGGCCGCGTACTGCGGATAGCGCCGCGCCTGGTCTGCCAGGCGCTCGTCAATGGTCAGGAAGCGCTGCGCCACGTGCCGATCGGCGATCGAGACGAGCACCGACGGCCAGCCGCGCGGGAAGCGCGACTCGTCGAGCAGGCAGGTCACCGGGTGGGAGGCGACCGGGGGCGCGAGCTCGGGATACCCGAGGCGATCGAGCTCAGCGGCACCGACCAGTCCGTGCTCGCCGTCGCCGTCGCGGGTCTCGAGCTTGTCGATGTCGTGCAGCAGGGCGGCGATCTGGACGAGCCGCACGTCGATCGGGATGCCCGCCTTGGCGACGAGCCGTGCCGCCTCCGCCGCCACGCGGCTGACGCCCTCGGCATGCAACACCACGCCGCGGGGAAGCGATTTCGCGTCGAGGATCTCGCGGGCGCGAGCGAGGTCGGGAACGGCCATGGACCGATCCTAGCCGCAGCGCCGTGCATCTGCCCGACTGCCGAGCCGCAGCCGGCCGCCGGCGTTGCCACCGATGCCGCCGACACGCCTCGCCGCGAGCGCACGATCATGCCGAAGCCGTCGCTGGCGACGTCGATGGTGCCATCGGTATCGGTCCGGAAGACGCTCACGCCAGCCGCGCTGAGCGCATCGAGGGTCGCCTGCCGCGGATGGCCGTACTCGTTGCCGGCCCCGGCCGAGATGAGCCCGATGCGTGGGTGCGTCGCGGCCAGGAACGGCAATGAGGAGCTCGACTCCGAGCCATGGTGCCCCACCTTCAGCACGTCGACGCGCGGCAGCCCGCGCTCGACCAGCAGGGCTTCGACGGGCGCCTCCGCATCGCCGGCCAGCAGCGCCGAGAAGCCGCCGCAGCGCAGGGCGACCACGATCGACCCGTTGTTGATGTCGTCCTCGAGCAGCGGAGCGGCGGCATCGGCCACGGTTGGATAGAGCATGCCGATCGTTGTCGAGGAATCGAGGAGCAGCGCCTGACCGGCGCGCGGCTGGGCTGTCGCCGCCCCCGGCTCGGCGGCCGCGAGATCCAGGAAGCGCGCGTAGCTCGGATTCTCATACGTTCGTCCCGGCTCCAGGATCCGTCGCACCTCGAAGCGTCGCAGCACCTCGATCAGCCCCGCGACATGGTCCTCGTGCGGATGGGTGAGCAGCACGACATCGATCCGCCGGTCCCAGAACGGCATGACGTCGCCGAGACGGCGCAGCGTCAGGTCCGGATCGGGGCCGCCGTCAACGAGCATCCGCGCCCCGGACGGGGCCGTGACGAGGATGGCGTCGCCCTGCCCGATATCGAGCGCGACGAGATGCAGCCGGCCGTCGGGCCGGCCGAGGAGGGCGACCAGCAGCAGCGCGGCGCCGAGCATGAACGCAACACTCAGCGGATGGAAGGCGACGCTCGCCAGGCGCGCCCAGCGTCCCGGCGGCGGGGGATCGGAATCCGCTGACGAAGACGGCGCTGGCCGGCGTCGGGCAATCGCCAGCGCCAGGGCGGGGTAGTAGCCGGCTGCCAGCCAGGCCGGCGCGCCCACCTCGAGCGAGGCGAACGGCACGGCGGCCGCGGCAGTGCCCGCTAGGATCATGAGGCGCAGCACGAGCCAGGTTGCGCCGGCCATCACCGTTGCCAGCACGTCCATTGCGACCGGCAGCGCGGCGTGCAGGGTCGACGCCAGCATGGCGAGGCTGCCGACCAGCATCACGATGGGCACGAGCGGAGCCACGATGACGTTCGCGATCGGCGCGACGATCGAGAGACGCTCGAAATTGAGCAGGATCACCGGCAGCGTGGTGACCTGCGAGGCGAGTGTCAGCGCGATCGGCTCGCGCGCCCAGGCAGGCATCCAGGCGAGCCGGCGCTCGACGCTGCCACCGAGCAGGATGAGCCCGGCGGTGGCGAGCAGCGAGAGCTGGAACCCGACGTCCCACAGGACCGGCGGCGCCAGGATGAGCATGATGAGCGCTGCCAGGGTCAGTGCCGAAATGGCGCCGGTCCGCGAGCCGCCCAGCTGCGCGATGAGCATGGCCGCCGCCATCAGCCCGGCACGCACGACCGACGGACTGGCCCCGGTAAGCATGACGTAGCAGCTGATCGTGCTCCCCGTCAGCAATGCGATCAGCCAGCGGCTGCCTCGTCGGCCACGGAGGGGGCGCAGCGCCGCCGCGACGAGCGCCGCCACGATCGCGATGTTCCAGCCCGAGATGGCCACCACGTGGGTCAATCCGGCCGCCGCGAACGCATCACCGATCTCTGGCGCGATGCCGCTTCGCACGCCGAGCAGGATGCCGGCCCCGAGTGCCGCCTCCGGCTCCGGCACCACGCGCAGCAGGCCATCGAGCAGCGCGGTTCGGACCGGCTGCAGGATCCGCTGCACCGGCGATCCCTCGTGACCGATGACGGCCGCGCCCTGGGCGCGCAGGATGGCACCGATTCCCTGGCGGGCCAGGTACTCGCGATAGGCGAAGCCGTCAAAATCCTCGGCAAGCTCCGGGGCCCCGTCGACCTGCAGCCGGTCACCCGCCTGCACGTCGATTCCACGCGGCAGCCACAGCAGGAGCCTGCCGCTCACGGCGTCTCCACCGACGCGCAGGTCCCCCAGCACCATCTGCTGCCGAGTCCCGCGGGCCCGCGGGTCGTCGAGCGCGACGCCACTCACTGCGACCTCGTGACCGACGAGCGCCTCGACGCTGCCCGGTCCGGCGGGCAGCGTCGCAGCCGTGCCGGCCGAGGCACCAATCCCGAGACCCAGGAGCGTGCCGGCGAGCATCACGCCCGGGGCCGAGCGGCGCAGCACGCTGCCGCCCACGCCGCTGATCACGGCGAGCGCGACGAGCAGCGTCAGGCAGCGCGGCCCCAGCCAGCCGGCGTCTGCCGCGAAGATGCCCGCTGCAACGCCGCCCAACAGCGAGGGGACGGCGAAGCGACCGATGCCGGCCACCCTGTCAGACCGTGGCCAGGTCTCGGATCTTGTCCAGCTGCCCGCCGTTCATGACGTCGCGGGCAACCGCGTCGTCGAGCGAGGCGAACGGCGCCTCCTGGCGCGCCGCCACGATCTTCTGGACGGTCACCGGGCCGATGCCCGGCAGGGCATCCAGCTCCTCGGGCGTGGCGCTGTTGAGGTTCACGAGGCCACCGCCGCCTGACCCGCCGGCACCCGGCGCGCCGCTGGGTCCTGCTGCGCTCGACTCGCCGATGCGCGGCACGCGAACCTGCTGCCCGTCGGTCAGCGCGGCCGCCAGGTTGAGCTGCACGGCGGCCGCATCAAGGTCCGCATCAGGTCCGAAGCCGCCGGCGGCTTCGATGGCGTCGGCGACGCGCGCACCAGGCGGGAGCCGATGCAGGCCGGGCGTGGCGACGCTGCCCTCGACGTCGACCACCAGCTCGCCGCTGGGCAGCGGCGCGGCCGACAGCTGGTCGCCCACGATCGGCACGCCGGGCGTGGCGAGGCTGGCCAGCTGGTCGGTCGCAGGCGGCGCGAGGGCCAGCCACGCACCGAGCGCTGCGACGGCGCACAGCACCGCACCGCCGATGATGAGCAACAGGCTTCGATCCGAGGTCGCGGGCATCGCCGCCTCCGCAGGTGGGAGGCGAAGCGTGACAAGAGGTGGAGCTGCGTCCGAAGTCCGACGCCCGGGCACTCGGCGCCGGGCTTCGGAAGCAGGGGACCAGACTAGGCCAAGTCCCTTACCGTGCGCTTACCCCGCACTTTGCGCGGCCGCCAGGTCCTGCGGTCAGTCGCGCGGGGTCACGATATTGACGAGCTTGCCGGGGATCTGGATCACGCGTCGCGGCGTGCGGCCGGCCAGGTAGCGCTGGACATGCTCGCTGGCCAGCGCCATGCGCTCGATCTCGTCAGCGGGGGTATCCGGCGTGACGACGAGCTTCTCCCGCAGCTTGCCGTCCACCTGCACCGGCAGCTCGATGACGTCAGCCGCGGCCAGCACAGGATCCGCAACCGGCCATGCCTGCTGGTGGACGCTGTACGGACGACCGCGCCGCTGCCACAGCTCCTCGCTGATATGCGGCGCGGCCGGCGCCAGCAGGAGCAGCAGCGTGTCGACGGCCTCGGCATAGGCATCGGTGGGTGACAAGCCCGATTCGCGCGCGCGCACGATCGCGTTCGTCAGCTCCATCAGCTTGGCGATGGCCGTGTTGAAGTGGAACGCCTCGTAGTCCTGCGTCACGCCGGCGATCGTGGTGTGCGTCGCGCGATGCAGCGCGCGCACCAGCTCCTCGGGCGCACCGGGGATCTCGGCCGTGCCGCGCAACGCAGCTGGCTGCGCCACGCCCCACACGCGACCCAGGAAGCGGTGCACGCCCTCGATCCCGGAGCTGTTCCACGGCCCGCCCTGGTCCCACGGGCCGATGAACATCAGGAACAGGCGCACCGCATCCGAGCCGTAGCGTGCTGTCAGATCATCCGGATTCTGGACGTTGCCACGCGACTTGCTCATGCGCTGGTGGTCCGCCCCCAGGATCTGGCCCTGGTTGCGCAGCTTTTCGAACGGCTCGTCGAACGACAGGTGCCCCATGTCGCGCAACGCCTTCACGAAGAAGCGCGAGTAGAGCAGGTGCATCACCGCGTGCTCCGCGCCGCCGGTATACAGGTTCACCGGCAGCCAGCGCGCGAGTGCCTCGGGGTCCCACGCCTGCTCCGCATCGCGCGGTGAGACGTAGCGCAGGAAATACCAGCTCGAGTCAACGAACGTGTCCAGCGTGTCGGTCTCGCGCCGCGCCGGCCCGCCGCAGACCGGGCAGGTGGCGGCCAGGAAGGCCTCGTGCGATTGCAGCGGCGAGACGCCGGTGGGCGCGAAGTCGACGTCCTCCGGCAGCAGCACCGGCAGCTGGTCCTCCGGCACCGGCTGCGCCCCGTGCTCGGCGCAGTACACGATCGGGACCGGCGCGCCCCAGTAGCGCTGGCGGCTCACCAGCCAGTCGCGGATGCGGTAGGTCACCGCGGTCTCACCGCGGCCCAGCTCCGCCAGGCGGGCGGTGATGGCGAGGCCACCCTCGTCCGCCGCCATGCCGCTGAACGAGCCCGAGTCGATCAGCACCTCGTCATCGGTGTGTGAGACGTAGGCGGCATCGGGCTGCGGCTCGCCATCACGTGGTGCCACGACGTGCCGGATCGGCAGCTCGAATCTGCGCGCGAACGCGTAGTCGCGCTCGTCATGCGCCGGCACGGCCATGATCGCGCCGGTGCCGTAGCCGGGCAGAACGTAGTCGGCGATCCAGATCGGGATGCGCTCATCGGTCATCGGATTGATGGCGTATGCGCCGATGAACGTGCCGGTCTTCTCGCGCTCGGTGTTCAGCCGGTCGATCTCGGTCTGACGCCGCGCGTTGGCGACGTAGGCGGCGACATCGGTCCTGCGGTCATCCGTGGTCAGGCGCTCGACCAGCGAGTGCTCGGGCGCCAGGACCATGAAGGTGGCCCCGAAGATGGTGTCGGGGCGCGTCGTGAAGACGCGGATCGGCTCTGCCGTGGCCTCCTCCACCGCGAAGTCGATCTCGGCGCCCTCGCTGCGCCCGATCCAGTTGGTCTGCATCAGCTTGATCGGCTCGGGCCAGTCGATGCCGGAGAAGTCGAGCATCTCGTCGGCGTACTTCGTGGTCCGGAACCACCACTGCTCCAGGTCGCGCTTCTCGACCGGGGTGTCGCAGCGCCAGCAACGACGCTCGACGCCCACGACCTGCTCGCGCGCCAGCACGACCTTGTCCTTCGGACACCAATCGACCGCGCCCATGGCCCGATATGCCAGCCCGGCCTTGTAGAACTGCACGAAGAGCCACTGCGTCCAGCGGTAGTACAGCGGATCGCTCGTGACGACCTCGCGCTCCCAGTCGAACATCGCGCCGATCGTTCGGAACTGGGTGCGCATGCGCTCGATGTTCGCGTTCGTCCAGATCGCCGGGTGGATGTTCCGCGCGATCGCCGCATTCTCAGCGGGGATCCCGAAGCTGTCGAAGCCCATCGGAAACATGACGTTGTCGCCCCGCATGCGGTGCATGCGCGCAACGATGTCCGGCGCGGTGGCGGCATACCAGTGCCCGATGTGCAGGTCGCCCGACGGGTAGGGGTACATCGTCAGGACATAGCGCTTGGGCTTCGGGTCGTCATCGTTGGCCCGATACAGGCCATCGGCCTCCCAGCGGTCCTGCCACTTCCGTTCATAGCTGCCCGGATCGAAGCGCGCCGTGCGCTCGCCGCGGGCCGGTGTCTCGGTGGTCATCGGTCAGCCTCCTGCGGGAGCCAGGCCATGAGGACTTCATCGCGGAACTCGTCGCCGGAGCGGTACTGCATGCGGCGCAGTCCCTCGCGCACGAAACCGGCGCGTTCGTAGACCGCGATCGCGCGCTCATTGTCGGGAAAGACGCCCAGCGCGACCTTGCGCAGCGCGCGCTCGGCGGCCCAGCTCTGCGCAGCCGCGACGAGCACCGAGCCGATGCCCACGTCGCGCCATTCGTTGTCGATGCAGATCGCGAGCGTCCCGACGTGCGCCGAGATCGTCGAGCTCTCGACGGTGACGAGGACGTTTCCGACGACGACGCCGTCGGACTCGGCCACCAGCACCAGGTTGCGGTCGCCGCGGATCAGCTCGCCCAGGAAGAAGGCCTCGGACGGATCGCTCATCACGCTCGGCGGCGTGATCAGGTAACGCCCCTCGCGTCGCACGGCGGAGAAGAGGGCCGCGATGGCGCGCGCGTCGGTGGGTCGGGCGCCACGCAGGATCCAGCCGCGCCCGTCACGCGCCTCGCGCCGCGATGCCTCGATGGTTGTCACCATTGTCGCTTCGTGCCGTCCTTCATCGGTCGCAAACAAACACGAACCCCTTCGCCGTCACGGACGAAGGGGGCTCACGCTTCGCGGTACCACCATGACTTGACCGATGAAGATTGGTGGAGCTGGGGGGACTCGAACCCCCGACCCCCTGCATGCCATGCAGGTGCTCTCCCAGCTGAGCTACAACCCCACGTCGGTCCACTCGTCGGCGCGATATCGGACGCCAGCCCGGTCTTGCCCTGCGGCTCGACTGCTCGGCGGGCGAGTTCGGCGCGCTTCGACCGCCGGCTTGCACCAATCCCGGCTCGCTCGGATCGAAGGCAGCGCCTACTGCTCCCGCGTCAACGCATTGAGGGCGAAGTATAGCGGGGCTGTCGAGCACGCTCAACCGAGGCCGCCGCGACGCACCGCTTGACTCTCACGTAACGTCAGGGTCTAGGCTGCGCGACGAAAGGACGAACCGATGAGCCTGACGATCGGCGCGGTGGCCCGCATGGCGGGCGTCACCGTGCGGACCCTGCATCACTACGACGAGATCGGGCTGCTCCGCGCCAGCGCGAGGAGCGAGGCCGGCTACCGCCGCTACGACGACGACGATCTCGAGCGGCTGCAGCGTGTCCTCTTCTATCGGGAGCTGGGGTTCGGCCTGGACGAGATCAAGAGCGTCATCAGCGATGGCGGCGCCGACGCATCGGTCCATCTGCGATGGCAGCACGCGATGCTGCTCGAGCGGATCGAGCGGCTCAAGCGGATGGCGACCGCGGTCGAGAAGGCAATGGAGGCAGACAGCATGGGAATCTCATTGACGCCGGAGGAGCGGCTCGAGGTCTTCGGTGACTTCGATCCGGAAGAGCACGCGGCGGAGGTCAAGGAGCGTTGGGGCGATAGCGATCCGTACCGCGAGTCGACGCGACGTGCGGCCAGCTACACCAAGGAGGACTGGCAGCGCATCAAGGCCCAGGGGCAGGCCGCGATCGAGCAGGTCGTGGCCGCCATGCAGGCCGGCAAGCCTGCCGACAGCCCCGACGCGATGGACGGTGCCGAGGCGCACCGCCGCCAGATCACTGACTCGTTCTACGAGTGCTCGGCCGAGATGCACGTCGGTCTGGCCGAGATGTACATCGCCGATCCGCGCTTCACGGCAACGTACGAGAAGATCGCCCCGGGCCTCGCGCAGTACCTGCACGACGCCATCAAGGCGAACGCGGCCCGCCAGGGCTGATCAGTCGGGCTGGGGCTCGAGCGCTCGTCGCAGGTTGTCGATGGCGCCATCGAGCTCCTTCTCGGCGGCCCCGGCGATCATCGGCTCGGCAAAGGACATGAACCCGGAGGCCTGTACCCGGAGCGCGACGACGACCTCGCTTCGGCCGGGACCGATGGCGCTCACGTCGACCGACGCGACGACGCGCACGCTCGAGACCTCCGTCTCGAAGGCAAGGTGGCGTGGCGTCTCGAGCTCGATCACCGTCACGTCGGCCTCGACCGTCTGGCCCATGGCGCGGGTCGTGACACGGGCCACCGAGCCGATACCCATCGGGCCCTCGGTCATCCGACGCGCGGCCGTGACGCCCGGCTGCCAATGCGGCAGGTTCTCGACCTCGGCCAGGAACGCGAAGATGGTCTCGGGGTCGGCGGCGATCTCGCCGCGCCGTTCAACGTTGCGCATGTGCGGGCAACCGTAGCCGAGTCAGGCGCCGACTGCCGCGTCGATGGCACGCAGGTCCGCCACGAAGCTCGCATAGGCAGCGCGCTGCCTCCTTCGTGGCCGGCACCCGGGCGACGAGCTGTTCCATGCCGCGCGTTCAGAGCAGACGCGGTGCCGCGACGGCCCGTGTCGCGATATCCGCCAGAGCATCGACGAAGCGCGGCGCCACGTTGAGCGACTCGATCCGGGCGAACGCCATGCCGGCGGCATCGGCCTGCTCGCGTGCGCCGATGTCGACGTCGTACAGCACCTCGAGGTGATCGGCCAGGAACTGGATCGGCGCGACGAGCACCGAGGTGTGTCCCGCGCGGCGCAGCTCGGGCACCAGGTCCGCGAAATCGGGCGTCATCCACTCGCCCGGCTCGTGGCCCGCCGATTGCCAGCAGAAGTGCCACCGATCGTCGGCAAGACCGGCGCGCGCGGCGACCGCGGCTGCAGTCTCGCGCAGCTGGGCGAGGTAGCTGGGCTCGGCATCTGCCACGCGACGGGGGAGCGAATGCGCGGTAAGCAACACCGGCGCCTCGACCGGCAACAACGCCGACCCCTCCCGGATGCGTGCTGCGACGGCATCCAGGAAGCCGTCGTTGCGATACCAGGCGGGTGCCAAGACCAGCGCCGGCGCATCGTCTCCGAGCGCACCGGCGGCGGCATCCAGCGCGCGCTGGTAGCCGGCCATGAGCAGCTCGGAGTGCTGCGGGCTCATCACGATGCCCACGACCGGATCGCAGCCGCGTTCCGCCAGCGCCCGCACGCCGGCCTCGATCGACGGTTCGGAGAAGCGCATCCCGGCGGCCGCGAGCGCTTCCACGCCGCGCGCCACGAGCGCCGCCTGCACGGCCTCCGCCTGTGCCGCGGTGATCGGGATGAGTGGCGACCCGCCGATGAGCTCATAGCGGCGCCGGAACTCGGCGACGAGGTCGTCGGACGGCACCCGCCCGCCGCGCACCGCCGCGAGGTACTCGGGCAGGTCGTGCAAGTCGTCCGCCGGCGAGCCGTAGGTCATGAGCAGCACGCCGAGCGTCATCGGGCGGACGCCTCGTGCACGAAGGCCACGAGCTGGGCCAGCAGCGCTGGGTCGGTCGCTGGCAGCACGCCGTGGCCGAGGTTGAAGATGTGGCCCGGCCGACGGCCGGCGCGTTGCAGGACCTCGCGAGCCCCCGCTTCGGTCGCCTCCCAGCCGGCGAGCAGCCGCGTCGCGTCGAGGTTGCCCTGGACACCGCGATCGAAGCCGACCCGCTCCCAGGCCGCGTCGAGCGACTGGCGCGCGTCGACGCCGATGACATCGCCGCCGGCATCGGCCATCTGCTCGAGCAGCGCCGCGGTTCCGGTCCCGAAATGGATCGTGGGGGCGCCGCGCACCTCGGCGAAGATGCGCGCGACGTGCGGCTGCACGAAGGTGGCGTAGTCGGACGGCGAGAGCGCCCCGACCCAGGAGTCGAAAAGCTGCACGACGTGGACGCCGGCCGCGATCTGCGCGTTGAGGTAGGCGACGATCACCGATGACAGCTTCTCCATCAGGGCGTGCCACGCATCGGGCTCGCGAACCATGAATGCCTTCGCGATCGCGTACTCGCGTGACGGGCGTCCCTCGATGAGGTAGCAGGCCAGCGTGAATGGTGCCCCCGAGAACCCGATGACGGCCTGCCGGCCGTCGAGCGCGCGCCGGACCAGCCGAATCGCGTCCATCACGAAGCCCACCTCGGCATCGGGATCGATGAGCCGCAGCTTCGCGACATCGGCCGCCGAGCGGACCGGGTTGTGGATGATGGGGCCAATCTCGGGCTGGATCTCGAGGCTGACGCCCATGGGCTCCAGGGGCAGCATGATGTCGGCGAACAGCACCGCGGCATCCACGCCGAAGGCGTCGACCGGCATGGCGGTCACCTGTGCGCACAGCTCAGGCGTCTTGGCCAGCGTCAGGATGTCGTGGCGCTCCCGGAGGCGGCGATACTCGGCCAGGCAGCGGCCCGCCTGGCGCATGAACCAGACCGGCGTGGCATCGGGCTGCTCGTGACGCAGCGCCGCGAGGAAGCGCGCCTCGCCGGTCGCCGCCGGCGCCCCGATCATCGCGCCACCTCGAAGGCGTGCCGCGACGCGCGGAGCGTCGCCTCGATGTCACCTGCTCCGTGGGCAGCCGAGACGAACCACGCCTCGTGCGGGCTGGGCGGCAGCATCACGCCGGCATCGAGCATGGCGTGGAAGAAAGCCGCGAACTGCTGCGGGTGCGCGAAGAAGACCGTCAGCAGGCTCGCCACGCGCGCGATCCGCACATCAGCGCCTGCGGCGGCAGCCGTTTCGGACAAGCCGGCCTCGAGTTCGGCGGATCTCGCCTCCAGCCGCTCGTAGACCGATGGCGCGAGCACGGCCAGCGTCGCCAGCCCCGCGGCCATCGCCAGCGGATTACCCGACAGCGTGCCCGCCTGGTAGACAGGCCCATCGGGCGCGACGAGGCGCATGAGATCGGCGCGTCCGCCGAACGCCCCGACCGGCAGCCCACCGCCGACGATCTTGCCGAGGACGGTGAGATCGGGCGTCAGACCGTAGCGCCCCTGGGCGCCCCCGCGCGCGACGCGGAAGCCGGTGATCACCTCGTCGAAGATGAGCAGGGCGCCGTGACGGGTCGTGAGGTCGCGCAGCGCCCGCAGATACCCCGGCAGTGGCGGGACGACGCCCATGTTCGCGGCGACCGGCTCCACGATGACGGCCGCGACGTCGCCGGCGGCAAGCAGCCGCTCGACGGCATCGGGGTCGTTGTACGCGGCCACGAGCGTGTCGGCTGCCGCCCCGCGCGTGACGCCGGCGCTCGCCGGCTGCCCGGTGGCGCCGGAGCCGGACTCGACGAGCAGCGCGTCGGCGTGGCCGTGATAGCCGCCGGCCATCTTCACGAAGCGCTCCCGCTTCGTGGCGGCGCGAGCCACGCGCAGCGCGCTCATTGCCGCCTCGGTCCCCGACGAGGTGAAGCGCAGCCGTTCGATCGAGGGCATCGCGGCGCGGATCGCCTCGCCCAGTTCGACCTCGAGCGCGTTCGGGGCGCCGTAGCTCATGCCGTTCGCGGCGGCCGCCTGGACCGCGGCCACGACCGAGGGATGCGCGTGCCCCAGGATCATCGGTCCCCACGAGCCGACGTAGTCGATGAGCTCGTTGCCGTCGACGTCCCAGACGTGCGCGCCCAGCCCGCGTGCGATGACCCTTGGTGTCCCGCCGACCGCCCCGAATGCGCGCACCGGCGAATTGACGCCACCCGGGAAGAGCCCGGCCGCGCGCTCCATCAGCGTCGTCGAGCGTTCGGTCGCGGCGGCGACCGTCATCGGTCCAGCCCCGAGAGCATGCCCAGGATCTCGCCGAGCGGCCGGTGCACGCCGGTTACGATCGGGGTGTCGCGGGTGGTGGCGCGACGGCTCTCGGACTCGCGCAGCTCGCGCACGAGGTCCTGGAACGCGACGAGGTCATCGGTCTCGTAGGCGACGATGAACTCCTGGTCGTCGAGACCGAAGCTGTAGGCCAGCAGCTGGCGGACCTGCGGGTAGGCGTGGCCGGTCTTCATGTGACCGCGCATGATTCGCTGCCGTTCCTCCGTCGACGACAGGTACCACTCGACGCTCTTCGCGAACGGGTAAACGACGAGGTAGCGCGACCGTTCGCCGGTGAAGAGGCTCTGCTCCTGGGTGGTCGGCCGCTTCACGTACTGGCTCGGCCTGGTGAGACCGATGAGGTTGAGCGCGCTGCTCATCCAGCGACCGATGCCGGAGGCCTGGAGGTCCGCCGCCGTCTGCTCGATGTCTTCGATCCGCTCCGCCATGCGCCACAGCAGGAGCTCGCCCTCGCCGCGCAGGCCGATGGTCGAGTAGCTGTGCTGGATGAGGCGTGCCTCGCTGCGGGCGGCGACGACGCAGAAGGCGTCGATGTCCGCGCCGCGCTCTTCGGCGGGGAGGCGGCGCCAGGCCGGGTCGAGGTGGAGGTGCCAGGCGTGGACGTAGCGCTCGTCGCTCATCGGTCGCGATCCTCGCGCAGCCACCGCGCCGCATCGGTCGCGAAGTAGGTGACGATGACGTCGGCCCCGGCCCGCGCGATGGCGGTCAGGCTCTCGAGCGCGGCGGCGCGCCGATCCAGCCAGCCGCGTTCTGCGGCCGCGCAGATGGCGGCGTACTCGCCGCTCACCTGGTACGCGGCGATCGGGGCGGTCGTGCGTGCTCGCGCGGCCGCGACGAGATCGAGGGCGGGGAGCGCCGGCTTGACCATGATCGCGTCGGCACCCTCGGCGAGGTCGGCGTCGATCTCGCGCAGCGCCTCGCGTCCGTTGGCCGGGTCCATCTGGTAGCTGCGGCGATCGCCGAACGCCGGGGCGGAGCCGGCCGCCTCGCGGAACGGGCCGTAGAAAGCGGAGGCATGCTTCGCGGCGTAGGCCAGGATCGCGACCTCGTCGTGCCCGTTGGCGGCGAGCGCGGAGCGGATGGCGGCGACCTGGCCGTCCATCATGGCGCTCGGCGCAACGATGTCGGCGCCGACTTCGGCGACCGAGACGGCCGTCCGTGCGAGGAGCTCGAGCGTCGCGTCGTTGTCGACGATCGCCGCATCGGCGGGGCCGCGGAGGACGCCGCAATGGCCGTGGCTGGTGTATTCGCACAGGCAGACGTCAGCAATGATCGTCAGTGCTGGATCTGCGAGACGCAACGTCCGGATGGCCTGCTGCACGATGCCATCATTGGCCCATGCGCCTGATCCGTCGGCGTCCTTCGTCGCCGCCAGGCCGAAGAGCAGGACGCTGCCGATCCCCGCCGCGCGCAGCTCGTCGGTGACCGCCGGCAGGCGATCGATGCTGACCCGCTCCTGTCCGGGCATCGACTCGATCGACTCGCGCACGCCGCTGCCGGACCTGACGAAGAGCGGCTGGACCAGCATGCCGGGGTGCAGCCGAGTCTCGCGCACGAGCGTTCGGAGGCCGGTCGTGCGACGCAGGCGGCGCCCGCGGTGGAAGGTGGTGACGGTGTGGGTGATCATCGGGCCTCCTGCGGGGTCAGCGTTGCAGCGGTCAGCGTTGCCGCGATCGTGTCGGCGAGCGCCTCTGCGGTATGGACGGTGGCGATTGCGGTTGGCGCGAACCCGGCGCGCTGCGCCGCGCGGGCGGTGACTGGGCCGATGACGAAGACCGGGAGCCGCTGCAGGCTGCGAGCCTCCTGGACGGGCAGCGCCGCGCTCAGCTGCGCCAGGCCGCGCGCCGTCGAGCCGCTCGTCAGGCTGATCGCGTCGAGCCCGTCGTGGAGGGCGGCTTCGAGGGCCGGCGCCTCGGTCGGCGGGCCCTCGAGCGTGCGATACGCGACGACCTCCTCGACGATCGCGCCGAGCGCGCGAAGGGCGTCCGCGAGATCGGGCGTCGCGACGTCGGCACGGGCCAGGACGACACGCCGGCCGCGCAGCTTGTCGAGGCCATCGGCGATGGCGACGGTCAGGTAGTCGTCCGGTACGTGGTGCACCGTGAAGCCGGCTCCGCGCAGGGCGGCGGCCGTCGCGGGACCGACCGCGGCGAGCCTGGTGCCGTTGGGCATGCCGCGTCGCATCGCCCGCAGGCGTGCCGCGAGCGCGATCGCGCCGTTGGCGCTCGTGATGACGAGCCATGCCGCGCCGGTCAGGCCGTCCAGTGCGGCATCGAACGGGCTGCCGGCGGGCTCGTGGCGGATGACGACCGCGGGCACGCTGACGCCGGCCAGGCCGCGCGCGGCGAGCAGGTCGATCAGCTCGCGTGCCTGCTCCGCGGGCCGCGTGACGAGCACGCGCATCACGAGATTGCCGCCACGGTGGATAGAAGCTCGCGAGCCAGCCGAGCCACGATTGCGCTCACCTCATCCGAGGGTCCGCTGGCCTCGACGCGGCCGAATGCGCCGCGTTCGTCCTCGTAGGCCGCGCGCAGCCTGAGGATGCCGTCCCGGACCTCCCCGAGTGCCCCGAGCGGCGCCAGGCAGCCGCCGCCGATCGCGCGCAGCAGCGCCCGCTCGGCGTCCACCGCGAGGCGCGTCGGGCCATGCTCGATCGATGCCATGCGCTCGCGCAGCTCCGCGTCGGCACGTCGCGCCTGGATGGCCAGCGCGCCCTGCGCCGGGGCCGGGAGCATCAGGTCCAGGGGCAGCCGCGCGTCTGCCGGATAGCGCAGGCCCAGGCGATCGAGCCCGGCGGCCGCCACCATCAGCCCGTCGAATTCGCCCCGCTCCAGCCGCGCGAGGCGCGACGGCACGTTGCCTCGGATCGGCATCGCGACGAGATCTGGGCGGGTGCTCGCCAGCTGGGCAGCGCGGCGCGGGCTGCTCGTCGCGATCCGGGCGCCGAACGCGAGGGCATCCAGCGGCGAGCCATGTCCGGCAGCAGAGCCCGCGGTCAACAGGCAGTCGCGCGGGTCCGCGCGTTGCAGCACCGCGGCGATGCACAGCCGCTCGTCACCGAGCGTTGGCAGATCCTTGTAGGAATGCACCACGATGTCCAGCTCGTCACGCAGCAGGCCGCGCTCGAGCTCGCCGGTGAACTGGCCATCGGTCACCTCCCAGCCGCCGCGTGCGTTGTGCCGGCTGATCCGATCGCCTCGCGTCGTCATGCTCACGATTTCGACCGGACCGATGCCGGCCGCCCGCAGCGCATCGGCCGCGATCGCTGCCTGCGCCAGCGCGAGCTCCGAGCCTCGCGTGCCGAGCCGCACGGTCATGGCGTCACCCCGAACAGCTCGCGAACGTGGCGTTCCGCCTCCGGATCGCCGCGCAGCCGCACCGTCGGGCCGTGGAGCAGCTCGGCCACGATGCCGGCGGTCGTGGCATCGACGGCAGCGAGCTGCGCCGCGTCGAGCGAGCCACTCCGCCGCAGCCGTGCGACGTGGCGTTGGCGTACCGCCTCCGCGTGGCGGCGCAGGATACCGATCCCGGCCTCTGACGATCGGGATTCGAGCCAGGCGACGTAGGCCTCGACCTCGCCGGCGAGCTCGCGCCGCAGGCGTCGCTCGACCTTCGGAAGCAGCGCCGGCGCCGCCTGCAGGGTGCCCAGCGCATCGATCGCCAGATGCCGACCGTTCAGCAGCGACCGAGCGTCCGCCGCGACGGCACCCGGCGTGGACAGGTCGACGACGTGGGGCCGCGCGTCGCCGAGCGTTGCTGCATCCAGGAATGGTGTGGCCGAGCGCGTGGCGATCGCGAGTGCCGTCGTGCCGGCCAGCGAGCGAATCGCGTCTGCCTGGAGGAGCGCCTGGCTCGCACCGACGTCCGCCATCGCGGAGCGAGCCCGGTCGAGCCGCCGTGAGGCGACCGTGACGTTCATGCCGGACTCGACGAGCAGCCGCGCCAGCAGGCGCGCGATCTCGCCGGTGCCGATGACGAGGGCCCGCTGGCCGCGGGCATCGGGCAACTGCTCGTGCAGCCAGCGCGCAGCACGGTCAGCAAGCGACCGGTCGGCGCCGGGCAATGCGTGGGATCGCACCCTTCGGCCGAAGCGCAGGGAGCGGCGCAGGAGCTCGTCCAGGGTCGGTCCCAGCGTGCCGCTCGTCCGCGCGACGTCGTGCGCGGTGCGCACCTGTCCCTGCAGCTGCTCCTCGGCGAGCACCGCTGAATCTAAGCCGGCCACGACCTCGAAGACGCGCGCGACCGCCGCGGCAGCGCGAGCGGTGGCGAGGCCTGCTGGCAGCTGCATTTCGCCGTCTCGAACGGCGATCAGCTCCACGCGATGACAGGTGTCCAGCAGTAGCGATTCCTCGAGCCCACCGCGCAGGGGCTCGAGCTGCTCGACCATCGCGGCGCGCTGCCGCTCGGTCGAGCCACGGTGCGTCGCGAAGGCGACGATGAGGCGTTGCAGCGGGTCCGGCCCCGCCGCGCTGGATGCTGAATCACGCAAATCGCTGACGATCCACCAAATCTGGGATTTCAGGAGCGGCGTGACCGAGCCTAATCGCACGGTCTCGTGCGGGTCAAACCTCGGTCGGCGGTTTACCCAGATGTGTGGCGAATTGGGCGGCCGGCTCACGCACCAGGTGGGTCCAGTGCATGGTCAGCCCGCCCGCACATCCACCCTCAGTGCAGGATCTGCGACAGAAACCGCTTCGTGCGCTGGTGCTTGGGTGCGGTGAAGATCTGCTCGGGCGGTCCCTGCTCCACGATCTGGCCCTCGTCGAAGAAGACCATCCGGTTCGCCACGGCGCGCGCGAAGCCCATCTCGTGCGTGACGCAGATCATGGTCATGCCGGTCTCGCCTGCCAGGCCCTTCATCACGTCGAGCACCTCGCTGATCATCTCGGGGTCCAGGGCGGAGGTCGGCTCGTCGAAGAGCATGATCTTGGGCTGCATCGCCAGGGCCCGTGCGATCGCCACGCGCTGCTGCTGCCCGCCGGACAGCTGTGCGGGGAACTTTGCCGCCTGCTCGGGGATCCCGACCCGCTTGAGCAGCTCCATGCCGACGGTCTCGGCACGATCGCGCGGCCAGGAGCGCACCTTCATCGGTGCCAGCACGATGTTCTGCAGCACGGTCAGGTGGGGGAACAGGTTGAACGACTGAAAGACCATCCCGATCTCGCGCCGGATGGCGGCGATGTTGCGCACGTCGTTGCTGAGCTCGATGCCGTCGACGGTGATCGTGCCGCGCTGGTGCTCCTCGAGCCGGTTGATGGTGCGGATGAAGGTGGATTTACCGGAGCCGGAGGCGCCGAAGATGACGACGACCTCGCCGGTCGTCACGGTCAGGTCGATCCCGCGCAGCACGTGCAGCTGGCCGAACCACTTGTGCACGTCGCGCGCGACGATCATCTCGTTCGTCACCGGTTCACCTCGATCAGACATTAGCGCGTCCCCACGCCCAGTTGGCGCTCGAGCCGGTAGCTCGCCTGCGACATGGCGTAGCAGAGGACGAAGAAGATGACCCCCACGAAGGTGAAGACCTCCAGGTGGGCGCCGAGCGATGCAGGCTGCGCCAGGATGGATTGGCCGATGCCCAGCAGCTCCGCCAGCCCGATGATGGCCACCAGGGTCGTGTCCTTCAGCAGGCTGATGAAGAGGCCCACGTTGGCCGGGATCACCGATCGCAGTGCCTGTGGCAGGACAATGAACAGGTTCATCTGCCAGCTGTGTAGGCCGAGCGCCTGCGCTGCCTCGATTTGCCCGGTCGGAATCGCCTGCAGTCCGCCGCGCACGTTCTCGGCCACGTAGGCGGCCGAGAAGAGGGTGATGCCGCCCATGGCACGGATGACGCGGTCGATGCGGACCTCGCCCGGCAGGAAGAACGGCAGCATGACGTCGGCCATGAAGAGAATCGTCACGAGCGGTACGCCCCGGATGATCTCGATGTAGGCGGTGCTCACGATCCGGATGGCCGGCAATGAGCTGCGGCGGCCGAGTGCGAGCAGTACGCCAAGCGGGAAGGAAAGGAGGATGCCCACGACAGCAAGCAGGATCGTGAGCAGGAGGCCGCCCCAGAGATTGGTGCTGACATCGGGGATCTGCGTCGCGAACCCACTGATCAGCATGTAGATGACCGGGATGGAGATCAGCCACGCTACGACCACGGCCCGCCGCGGAACGAGACGCCGGACTCCGACCACCCACCCTGCCCAGACCATGACGGCATTGGCCAGCATGCCGACGGTGATCAGCGGCCCCACCGGCGAGACGAGCATCATCGCCGCCAGCAGCCCCTGGATCGCGGACACCGATACCGCGAGGACCCGAATGGTGTGTCCGAAGAGTCCCGCCGACATGCCCGCAAGCACTGACAGCACCAGGAGACTCAACCACAGCCGCCATGCCTGGTCAGCTGGATACTGACCGATGAGGAAGAGGCGCAGATTGCGACTCACGACGTCCCAGCGAGCCTCGGTCAGCGCCCACTGCCCGATGTTGATGGCCAGCCACAGCAGCAGGGCTCCGATGAGCAGTGTCACCAGCGAGCTGGCGACACTCGAGAAGAGGTTCTTGCGCAGCCATGCGGCTGGACGGAGGTCCGTGGAGGGCGGGGCGAGCACGTCGGTGGTCATCGGTCCTAGCGCTCCAGCACCTGCACGCGCCGGTTGTAGAGATTCATCAGCAGCGATGTCGCGAGGCTGATTGCCAGGTAGGTCCCCATCACCAGGACGATCACCGAGATGGGCTGCCCGGTCTGGTTGGCCATCGTCGTGCCCACCTTGAACAGGTCCGGGTAGCCCACGGCGATGGCCAGGCTCGAGTTCTTGGCCAGGTTCAAGTACTGGCTGGTGAGTGGCGGGACGATGATGCGCAGCGCCTGCGGGAAGACCACCAGGCGCAGCGTGTCAGCGTCGGAGAGGCCGAGCGCGTGCGCCGCCTCGACCTGCCCGCGGCTGACGGCCTGGATTCCGCCGCGGATGACCTCGGCGATGAACGCGGCGGTGTAGAGGACCAGGCCGACCAGGATGGCGGTGAAGGCGGTGGACAGGGCGAGGCCGCCGCTGAAGTTGAACCGGCCGGCGATCGGCAGGTCAAAACGCAGCGGTGTCTCCGGAAGCAGCACCCACGCGCCGATGGCCACCACGAGCACCGCCAGGGCGCTGATGCGGCCGGCGTGCCGGCTCAAGGGGTTGCGACGGCCGTCCTTCTCAAGATGCGAACCGAGCATTCGTCCCGCGATTGCGAGGGCGGTGGCGACGACGACGATCGCCAGCCATTGCACGAGCGTCGAAGAAACTTGCGGAGCGGGCACGAACAGGCCGCGCTGGTTGAGGAAGACAACACCGCCGACCGAGATGCTGTCCTGGACAGGCGGCAGTTGGACGAGGACCACGAAGTAGATGACAAACAGCTGGAGCAGGAGCGGGGTGTTGCGAATGATTTCCACGTACCCGCTGACCACTCGCGACAGCAGCCAGTTGGGCGACAGTCGTGCCACGCCCAGGACGATGCCGAATGCGGTGGCCAGCACCATGCCAACGACGCTCAGGAAGATCGTGTTCAGGACGCCGACGAGGAAGGCCTGGCCATACGTGTCGTTCGCGCTGTACGGCACCGGGCTGTCGCCGATCTCGAATCCGGCGCGCTGCCCCAGGAATCCGTAGCCGAAGGTCAGGTTTCGGTCGGCCATCGCCGACGTGAGGTTGTTGGCCAGGAACCCGATGCCGATCCCGACCGCCAGGAGCACGGCGACCTGCGTCACGAGGCGCAGGACGCGGATATCACGCCACGGCCGCACCGCGGCATGCTGCTGGCGGGCTGGGGTGCTGGTCACCTCAAGTGACGGCAGCCCCGGGACCGACATGGGTCCGCCCCGGGGCTCATGAACCGGCTACTGATGTCTACCGATACGGCGGCGCGTAGAGCAGTCCGTCGTCGGTCCACAGCGCGTTCGGCCCGCGCTCGAGCTCGAACGGCGTGCCAGGCCCGAGATGCCGGTCGTAGATCTCTCCGTAGTTGCCGACGGCCGAGATCATCGTCACCACCCAGTCGGGATCAAGCCCCAGGGCCTCGCCCAGCTCGGGGTTGGCGGCGCCGAGGAGACGTTGGACCACCGGGTTCTCGTTGGTCGCGGCCATGTCCTCGACGTTGTCCTGAGTGATCTCCTGCTCCTCCGCCTCGAAGGTCGCGAAGACGACCCACTTCACGACGTTGAACCAGGCGTCGTCGCCCAGCGGCACGACCGGCCCGAGCGGCTCCTTGGACATCACCTCGTCGAGGATGACGTGGTCTTCCGGGTTGGTCAGTGCCGTGCGCTGCGCGAGCAGCTGGGACCGGTCGCTCGTGACCGCGTCGCATTGGGCGTCGTCGTAGGCCTGGTAGGTCTGCGTGTCATCACCGAAGGGCGCCGGGGTGAAGTCGATCCCCTGGGCCGCGAACACGTCCGCCAGGTTCAGCTCGGTGGTCGTGCCGGTTTGGACGCAGATCGTCGCTCCATCCAGGTCAGAGAGCTGCTCGATCCCGTCGGCGCTGCGGACCATCATGCCCTGGCCGTCGTAGAACGTGGTGGGCGCGAAGAGGCCCCACGAGGCGTCGCGCGTGACCGTCCAGGTGGTGTTGCGGATGAGGACGTCGACCTCGCCGCTCTGTAGCACCGTCGGGCGCCCATCGGCGCTGACCGGCCGGAACTCGACTGCTTCTGGATCGCCCAACACGGCTGCGGCGATGGCGCGACAGAAGTCGACGTCGAAGCCGGCGTTCTCGCCGTTCTCGTCGACGAAGCCGAAGCCCGGCAGGCCGTCGTTGACGCCGCAGATGAGTGAGCCACGGTCCTGGACCAGGGCCAGGCGGCCTTCGGCGGGCGGCGGCGCCTGGGTTGGAGCCTCGCTCGCCGCGCCGGGCGATTCCGCGGCCTGCGTCGGTTCGCCGCTTGCACTCGGCGGCGGCGGAGTGTCGCCGCAGGCAGTCACGACGAGCGCCAGGACAACGAAACAGATGGTCAGCAGGGATCGGGACATGGAACAGGTACCTCCCTCATGGTCGTTTGGGCATGTCCGCTGGGAAGAGCCCATCCTAAGCGCTGGGCGCAACCAATCATCGGCCGGTTTGCGCAACGGTCG
The DNA here is from genome assembly GCA_039933775.1 of Chloroflexota bacterium. GTDB lineage: Bacteria > Chloroflexota > Limnocylindria > QHBO01 > QHBO01 > JBDTNK01. The sequence continues at coordinate 117,942 of JBDTNK010000001.1, forward strand.
CCGCGTCGTCGCGTGCCGTCGCCGCGTGCCGGGAGGCTGGCATGGCCGCCTCCCCCCGAAGGGAGCTGCAGCCCCCGACGGCCATACCTGTACTGCAGTACGCATCCATTGCTCGCAAGTTCCATACCGATGCCGATTCGCTTGGTTCGACGCCGTGGCTGTCAGATGTTCGCTTGGCGCGCGTATGACCATGAATGCGCGTAGGTATGGTCATACGCGCGCCCCACGCGCATTAGCCGGCATGTGGCACGGATTCGGAGGTTTTTGGAGCGGTGCTGAGCGTGACGGCGGCCGATGAGCGGGCGTGTTCCCGGCTAATGCGCGCCACGAGCGCATCTGACCATGCGCGGACGACCCGGCCAGCGCCGGGGCGTCATCGGTCCTGGCCCCATGCGAACCAGGCGAGCGAGTGTCAGGTCGGCGACATCGGTCCTGCCAGATGCGAACCAGGCGAGCGAGTGTCAGGTCGGCGACATCGGTCCTGCCAGATGCGA
>JBDTNK010000002.1:0-82997 GCA_039933775.1 Chloroflexota bacterium
CCGCGCCGACGCCGTCTGACCGGACGACCGCGCGCGGCATCGAGACCGACCCACTTCAACAATGAGGACGAGGACCGATGCACAGACCACTGGCTGCCCTCTCGGGCGCCGCCCTTGCCATCCTGCTGCTGGCCGGCCCGACGCTGGCCTGCGGCGGGCTCATCGGTCCCAATGGGGCCGTCAACCTCCTGCGCACGACGACGTTCGCGGGCTACCACGATGGCGTCGAGCACTACGTCACCGCCTTCGAGTTCGCCGGCGGCGGCGGGCAGTTCGGCTCGATCACACCGCTGCCCGGCATCCCGACCGACGTCGTGCGCGGTGGGGATTGGACGCTCCAGCGCCTCGTGCGCGAGACCGACCCTGTCCCGGAGCGCGCCTTCCTCGCTCTCTCGGCGGCCGATGCGGCCGGCGAGGCGGAGGTGCTGCTCGAGACGACGATCGACGCCCTCGACATCACGATCCTGCGTGGCGGTGGCGACGAGGTCGGCGCCTGGGCCAGGCAGCACGGCTTCAACCTGCCGCCCGATGCGCCCGAGGTGCTGGACTTCTACGCTGAGCGCAGCCCGATCTTCATGGCCGCCGCCTTCGATGCCGACGCGGCCGTCACCCGCGGGCAGGCCATCGGCGACGGCACGCCGGTGCATCTCACGATCCCGACCGACAACCCGTGGGTGCCGCTGCGCATCCTGGGCCTGGGCAAGACGAGCGTCGAGACGGTACAGGCCGACGTCTACCTGCTCACCGATGAGCTGCCGGCGCTCCTGCCGCAGCCGGCCGGCGGGCTGAGCCTGGCGCACAGCGCCGCCGCGACCGACCTGCTGCTCGCCGACCTGCGTTCCGACGCCGGCATGGAGTGGGTGCCGACGGAGGGCTGGCTGACGAAGATCGAGATCGACGCGCCTGCCACCGACCTGACCTTCGACCTCGCGATCGACGCGTCGGGGCGCGGCCAACCATCGATGGTCGACGCGGGCCTGGCGGGTCGAGCGGCGCCACCGCAGCCGCCGCTACCGAACCTGGCGCTCATCGCCGGGCTCGTGGCGCTCGTGGTGGCCGGACCGATGCTCATCGGGCTGGGCATCACCGCGGTCGGTCGACGCCAGCCGCCGATGGCTGGCGCCTGAGGCCGCGATGCCACATCGCGCGTTGCCGGTGCTGGCGGCCTTCGTCCTCGCGACGAGCGGCCTCCTCGCCGGCTGCGGCACCGCCGGGCCGGTGACGGTCGAGATCCAGATCCACTACTCCGCCTTCGTCCCCACCGCCATCAGCGTCCCGCACGGCGTGCCGGTGACCTTCGTGCTCGTCAACGACGACCCGATCGACCACGAGTGGCTGGTGGGGGATGAGGCGTTCCACGAGCGTCACCGCACCGGTACCGAGCACCATCACGGCGCGGTCCCGGAGGAGGTCAGCATCGTGGCGCTCTCGACGCAGGAGACGACGATCACGTTCCCCGATCCCGGCACGCTGACCTACGTGTGCCACCTGCCGGGCCACGAGGCCTACGGCATGACGGGCATGCTGACGATCACCTAGGCAGCCAATGGACCGATGGCGTCCGCGGCGTCAGACCGCCGCCGCTCCCAGGATGAGTGGCAGCAGGTTGCCGAAGAAGTAGCCCGCGATGCCGGCGATGGCACCCAGCAGCAGGATCTCGAAGCCAGAGCGGAACCAGCCGTGTCGCGTCCAGCGGCTCTTCACCGCGCCGATCGCGAAGAGGAAGGCGCCGGTGGCCAGCAGCGAGCCCCAGATCCCGCTGGCGACGTCCATGAACAGGTACGGAATGATGGGCACGGCCGCTCCGAGCCCAAAGGCGATCGCCATGACAAGTGCACCCTGCAGAGGCGATCCCTCGTCCGGCTCAACGGCAAGGCCGAGCTCCTTTTCGACCATGGTCTTGAGCAGCACCTCGGGGTGCTGGGCCATGACAGCCGCTACCTCGCGCGCGCGCGGCTCTGGCAGGCCATCCTGCTCGAGCATGTAGGCCATCTCCGCCTCCGCCTCGCCCGGCCGTTCGGCGACCTCTTCCCGTTCCCCGTGGATCTGCGCCTCGAAGATCTCGCGCTGGCTCTTGGAGCTCATGAACTCGCCGGCGCCCATGCTGAAGACGCCTGCCAGGCCCGTGGCGATCCCGGCAATCAGGATCACGTAGCGATCGTTCGTCGCGCCACCCACCGTGCTGACGACGGCCAGCGTGCTGACCAGCCCATCCTGTGCGCCAAAGATCGCCTCGCGGATCTCGCCGAGGAGGCTGGCCCGCCGCCGCTCCTCGTCGAGGTGGCCCTTGACCCAGGCCCGATCAAACTCGTGCGCCTGCAGCTCGGCGCGCGCCGCCTCGTTGTCCAGCGGGTTCAGCGCGCGATCAGTCATGACGCTCTGATCGTAGCCGAGGCCGCGCCGCGGCGTGGGAACGCATTCCGCGCCGATCGCGTCTGGCACGGCACATACGCCCAACGGGAAGAACTCAACGATGAAACGATCCATCATCACCGCCCTGGCGCTCCTGAGCCTGCTCCTCGCCGCCTGCGCGAGCGCGGGGAGCGCGCAGCTCAGCGGGCAGGCAGGGGAGCAGCCCGTGGCTGAGGCGAGCGAAGCATCGGCCGCAGACGGCTCCAACCAATCGAGCAATCGGGACGCGACCGGCGCCGGCGAGGCGCCGAGCTATGCCGCGCCCGCCGAGCAGCGCATCATCAAGACCGGCGAGATGAGCCTCGAGGTCCAGAACGTGGCCTCCACGCTCGCCTCGGTGCGCAGGATCGCGGCCGAGATCGGCGGCTACATCGGCGGATCGCAGGCGGGCACGCTCGAGCAGTCCGCGACGCTCACGCTGCGCATCCCGGCCTCGCGCTTCGACGAGGCGCTGAGCCGGCTGCGCGAGCTGGGCGAGACGGTAGTCGAGGAGTCGACGCGCGAGCAGGACGTCACCTCGCAGGTCGTGGATCTCGAGGCGCGCATCTCGAATCTGGAGGCTTCAGAGGCGTCGTATCGCGCGCTGGCGGAGCGTGCCGAGCGGGTCGAGGACGTCCTGGCCGTCCAGTCGCGGCTCGACCAGGTGCGCGGGGAGATCGAGCAGCTGCGTGCGCAGTTGGAGAACGTATCCGATCAGGCGGACCTGTCGACGCTGACGGTCACCCTGATCCCCAGGGCCGCGCCGGTCCAGGCGCAGGCGGAGGGCTGGGATCCCGGCGCCCGGCTGGCGGAGGCCGTGGCCGCGCTGGTCGGCGTGGGTCAGGGCGTCCTGAACGTCCTGATCTGGATCGCAATCGTGCTGCTGCCGATCCTGGTGGTGTTCGGGTTGCTGGTCGTGGTCGGTCTGCGAGTGGCCACCGAGATCCGGCGCCGACTGCCGAGCCCAGGCCCCATCGAGCCCTCCTGAGGCGTGTGCGGGCGGTCAGCGAGCCGGGCGCGAGCCGATGAGCCGCCACGCGCCCGGCAGCGCGACCGCCGCGATGAACAGCTTCGCCGCGTCCCAGGGCAGGAAGTAGAGGGCGCCGTTCTTGAACGCATCCCACGGGCCGAGCCCGGCGACAGCGCTGAGCACTGGCACGCCGACGGCGTAGATCAGCAGCGTCCCGAGCGCCATGAGGCCCAGCGTGCGAACCGGCGTGCGATCCCAGCCGCGCTGGGCGAGCCATCCGGTGAGTGCCGCGGCAATCACGAAGCCGACGAGATAGCCACCGGTGATGCCGAGCAGCTGCTCGACACCCGCGACACCGCCATTGAAAACCGGTAGGCCGGCGACTCCCGCGGCAACGTACAGCAGCATGCTCAGTGCACCCAGGCGCCAGCCCAGCGCCGCGCCGACGAGCAGGACCGCGCCGGTCTGCCCGGTATACGGCACCGGGGTCCACGGCACGTTGAAACGCAGCTGAGCCGCGAGGGCGGTGAGTGCTGCGCCGGCGACGACGAGCACGGCAGCCCGCAGCAGGGCGTTGGCGCGGAGCCGTGGCAGGAGCACATCGCCCAGGGTGGCGGGTAACGGTCGCGTGAGCGGGCTGGTGGTCGACATCGGTTTCCGAGGCACCGTACGGGTGGAGCGTTGCGATTGTAGGGTCGCGCGTACGATGCGTGGGAGATGAATCGCATCGGACGCGCCGCCCTTCCGGTGGCATGCCTCGCAGTCGCGACGCTTCTTGCCTGGGCTCTCGAGCGTTGGGCGCGGCTCGATGACGCCTCGCCGATCTACCTCCTCGCCGTCACCGCGGTGGCCGTTGCATGCGGCACCGTGCCCGCGATCGCGACGGCGGTGGCGGCCTTCTTCGTCTACAACTTTGTCTTCGTCGAGCCGCGCCTCTCCCTGGCGGTCGCCGGCGGGCAGGAGCTCCTGACGCTCATCGTGCTGCTCGTGGTGGGTATCGTCATCGGGCGCCTGGCCGGCATTGGGCGCGACCGGGCGGCGGTCGCCCTGCGCCGAGAGCGTGAGGCTCGCGCCCTCTTCGTTATCAGCCGCTCGCTCGCCACATCCGCGAGAGCGGAGGCCACATTGCCCGTCGTGACGGAGCGCGTGGCGGTCGAAGGTGCGCTCGATCGAGCCTGGATCGGGCTCGGGTCCACGATTGCCCAGGAGCGTGTCGTGGCCGACACGATGCCCGGCGACGAGCTGCCGCCGACCGATCGCCATGCGGTCCTGCAGCGCGACCAGCATGAGACGAGCGTCAGCTGGATGCGCGTGCGCGGTCCAGCGGCAGCTGCAGAGCCACGCAGCCGCCGGACAGCCACCGTGTATCGGGTGGCGATCGCGTACGGTCCCGAGGCCATCGGGTCACTGTGGGGCGTGGCACCGGGCGATCCGCCGCTGGAGACCGCGCGCCTGATGGCGGTCACCGCCGACCAGGTCGCGCAGGCGATCCGCCGCGACCAGCTGGCCCGACTCGCCGTCGAGCGCGCGGTGGCCGAGCGAAGTGACGAGGCGAAGTCGGCGCTTCTCGAGCTGGTCAGCCACGACCTGCGGACGCCACTCGCCGCGATTCGGGCGTCGGCCGGCAGCCTGGCCGATGTCTCGCTGTCCCTCAGAGGCGATGAACGCCGCCAGCTGGCCGTCGCTATCGATCGCGAGGCGATGCGCCTCAGCCGGCTTGTTGAGAATCTGCTCGGGATGAGCAGGCTGCAGGGCGGTGCCACGGCGATCGAAATCGAGCTCATTCCGGTGACCGATGCCGTGCGGGGCATCGTAGAGCGCTTGGGCTCCCTGCTCGTCGAGCACCCAGTGGAGCTGCACCTGCCCGAGGACCTGCCGCCGGCATGCGCGGATGCGACGTTCCTCGACCAGGTGCTCATCAACCTGTTGGAGAACGCAGCGAGCCACACGCCGCCGGGAAGTCCCGTGCGCATCGCGGTGCGCACCACAGATGATGGCGACATCCAGATTCTCGTTGAGGACGGCGGTGGCGGGGTCCCCGATGCGGAGCTCCCGCGCATCTTCGATCGCTTCCATCGCGTCGCGGCCGCGAAGCGACGGTCGCAACGCGGCGCCGGACTGGGACTGGCGCTCGTGCGTGGCCTGACCGAGGCGATGGGCGGCACGGTGCGCGCGGCGAGAAGCCCGCTCGGCGGGCTCGCGATCATCGTGCGCCTTCCCGCGGGTCCGGTGCCGCCGCCATGAGTCGCGCGACCCAAGCTGCATCGGTCCTGTTGGTGGAGGATGACGACGCAGCGCGCGCGGCCGTCGCCACCAGCCTGGTGGCGCATGGCTACGCCCTGCGCCAGGCGGCCGATGGCGAGGAGGCACTGCTCGAGTGGGAGCTTGGCCGGCCGGACATCGTGCTGCTTGACCTTGGTCTTCCCGACATCGATGGTGTGGCCGTTCTGCGCCAGATCCGTCGGGAAGCTGCGACGCCGGTCATCATCATCTCGGCGCGTGGCGAGGAGCGACAGAAGGTCGCCGCTCTCGATGCGGGCGCGGATGACTACCTGACCAAGCCGTTCGGAATGCCCGAGCTGCACGCGCGAATGCGAGCGGCCCTGCGACGGGTTGCGGGTGGGTCGCCCGTCGACGGGATGATCCGTATCGGTCCATTGGTCATGGATCCCTCGCGCCACGAGGTCACCGTCGGTGGCGCGGAGCTGCGGTTGACGCCGCGCGAGTACGAGGTGCTCAAGACGCTCTTGGCCAACGCGGGTCGTATCGTGACGCGAGGCCGCCTGCTGCGCGCGGTGTGGGGCCAGGAATACAGCGAGGAGGGCCACTACCTGCATGTCTACGTGTCGCAGCTCCGGCGCAAGATTGCGGCGCTCGACGCTGACCAGCAGCTGGCCCGGCTCATCACCGCCGAAGCGGGCGTGGGATACCGCGTTCTGAGCGATTTCTTGAGCGATTCTTGAGCGCCTGCTGACTCTGGCGACCGCGTTCCATCTTGGACCGCGGCCGATGCTCGATGGATGAGACCCATCGATTCGGGGGAGGACCCCGATCATCGGACGCCGGTCGTCAACCCGCATCTCGAGGTTCGCGAGCGGCATGCCGGGCGGCGGCCGGGCGACGCCTACGTTAGGATCGTCCGCCCGTTCGAGGATGACTTCGAGTCGGGCGGTGGACGGCTCGTCGCCACCGAGCGCACGATCCTGCAGCGCGACGGTTGGCACAGTGCGCTTCGCCGGCTCCGAACGGTGCTCATTGGGCGGCCGATTCCGAGCGAGCATGAGGGGCATGAGCGGCTGACGAAGCTGAAGGCGCTCGCCATCTTTTCGAGCGACAACATCAGCTCGTCCGCCTACGCGACGGAGGAGATGATGCGCATCCTCGTCGTGGCTGGGGCCGGCGGGATCGCGCTGACGATGCCGCTCACCTTCGCAATCGTTGCCGTGCTCGCGGTCGTGGCGACGAGCTACCTGCAGACGATCAAGGCCTACCCCAACGGGGCCTCGAGCTACATCGTGGCGAGCGACAACCTTGGCGTCCTGCCGGGGCTCCTCGCCGCAGCCGCGCTCCTCATCGATTACGTGCTGACCGTGGCGGTATCGGTCTCGGCCGGGGTTGCAGCGATCACCTCGATCGTGCCGAGCCTCTTCCCCGAGCGGGTCCTCATCGCGGTCGCCATCGTCGCGGTCCTCATGCTTGGCAACCTACGGGGCATCAGGGAGTCGGGCACGATCTTCATGACGCCCACCTACCTGTACATCGGCCTCGTGGCCTCGATCATCGGCATCGGGCTGGTGCGCGAGCTCGGCGGCAACCTGGGTGCGTTCCAGCCGCCACCGATGTGGCTGGACGAGCTTGCCGCCGACCAAGGCGGCACGGTGGCGATTCTGTCGCTCTTCATCGTGCTGCGTGCGTTCAGCTCGGGTGCCGCGGGCCTGACGGGTGTCGAAGCTGTGTCAGACGGTGTGCCAGCATTCAAGCCACCCGAATGGCGCAACGCGCGCATCACGCTGGCCTGGCAGGCGGGAATCTTCAGCGTCCTCTTCCTTGGCATCAGTCACCTCTCGTCGGCGTTGCACGTGATCCCTGATCCCAGCGAGCAGCGGACGGTGCTGGCGCTCATGACGCGACAGATCAGCGGTGACGGCGCATTGCTTGTCTCGGTGCAACTGGCGACGGCGCTCGTCCTGGCTTTGGCCGCCAATACGAGCTTCGCCGATTTTCCGCGCCTCTCGTCATTCCTGGCGCGCGACGGCTTCATGCCCCGCCAGTTCGGGTTCCGCGGCGAGCGGCTGGCGTTCACCACCGGCATCGTAGCGCTGTCGATGCTGGCGATCCTGCTGCTCGTCACCTTCAACGCCTCGGTCACGGCGCTCATCCCGCTCTACACGCTGGGCGTCTTTATTGCCTTCACGCTCTCCCAGGGTGGCATGGTCGTGCGCTGGTGGCGGCGCCGCGAGCCGGGCTGGCGCCGCGGGTTGCTGATCAACGGCAGCGGCGCGCTGACGACCTGCGCCATTGCCGCCGTGGTAGGCGCCACGAAGTTCCTCTCGGGGGCGTGGATGGTCGTGTTGATGATGCCGATCCTCATCGTGCTGATGATCGGTATTCGGGCCCACTATCGAGCGACAGACCGTGAGCTCACCCTCGAGCGGATCCCGGCCGGCGCGGAGCGTGCCCGCGAGCCGATCGTCATCGTGCCGGTGGCGCGCCTGGACCGGGCGGCGCGACAGGCAATCGCATTCGCACGCTCGATCAGCGAGACGGCGACGGCCGTGCACGTGACGAACGACGCGGAGGATGCAGAGACGCTCCGAGCCCGGTGGCCCGACTGGGCCGGACCGATGGAGCTCGTGGTGGTCGAGTCGCCGTACCGCGCGCTCGTGGTGCCGCTGCTGCGCTACATGGACGCGCTCCAGCTCCAGGATCCGAGCCGGCCGATCCTCGTCGTGCTCTCCGAGTTCGTGCCACAGCATTGGTGGCAGCACCTCCTGCACAACCAGACTGCGCTGCGCCTGAAGCTGCGTCTGTTCGCGCGCCGTAACACGATCGTGGCCGACGTGCCATACCACGTAGGCGGCGTCGGGTAACATATGGAATATGGTTGTCACCCAAACACGTTCCGTCTCGCGTCCAAGCTTGGAGCCCGATGACGCCGCCGACGTCCTCGCCACCCTGCGCCTGCTCGACGCCATGGGGCTCCTACCGTTGAAGGCACCGCTCGAACGGCTCGACCTGGCGGCCCTTCGGCGCGCGGTGCGCGCGGCGAGCGCGGCGGGGATCGGGCGGGACGCGGCCAGCCTGCTGCGCAGCGGCGCCGGCGACCCTGCCACGGTTCGACGGGTCGTTACGCAGCTGCGTGAGGCGTTGGAGGACTCGCCGGTACCGCAGTCGGAGATCCGCGAGCTTCTTGGCATCTTCGATCCCGACGCGCTCGGCGCGCTCGTCGGCGCATCGGCCAGCAGCCTGCGCCGCTATGCGCTGGGGGCGCGGGCGACGCCGGATGATGCCGCGGCGCGCATTCATTGGCTGGCCAAGGTCGTCGGCGACCTGCGCGGCGCGTACAACGACGCGGGCGTGAAGCGCTGGTTCGAGCGCCGCCGCGCGCAGCTCGACGATCGGCCGCCGCGCGCCCTGCTGCTCGGGGCATGGGACCCCGAGGACGACGGGCCCCGGGCCGTCCGTGGCCTGGCCCGCGGGCTGAGCGGCGGAGGCGCCACGTGATCGGCTACCGGCATGCCGACCCGCGCTTCCCATTCCTGTGGGAGGAGGCCGCGCAGCCGGCGGCGCGCTGGCATGGCGACGGCGAGGGGCCGGCGCACTACTTCGCCACGACGCCGGACGCCGCGTGGGCCGAGTTCCTGCGCCACGAGGGGATCATCGATCCGGAGGACGTCGGCACCGTGCGCCGCGGGTTATGGGCCGTCGAGCTTCCCGACGAGCCGCTGCCGCAGCCGATCGTCTCTTCGCGAACCGCGAGCGGTGGACTGGGAAGCTACGCCCGCTGCCAGGTCGAGGCGCGACGTCTGCGCAGCGCCGGCGCGCCGGGGCTTGACGCGCCGTCGGCGGCGGTGCGACCTCGCTCGGCGAGTGGCTTTCGCGTCGATCGCGGGCTCCAGCCGGGCGATCCACGCGACGAGCGCGTCATCGTCCTGTTCGGGCCGCGCCCCGACCTTGTTGGCTGGGCGGCCTGCGCCCCGGGCCGGCCGCGCGACGACCTGCTGCCGCGGGTGCGACCGCTCCGCTGACCGCGGTTGTTGGTGCTATCGTTCGCGCAATCCCTTTAAGCCGGTCCCGTGAGGCCGGGAAGGAGTGTGCGTGTCGACCGTCCTGCCCATGGCGCAACAGGCGCCGCCCGATGCCCGAGCCGGATCCGGCCAGGCCCCAGACGGTCCCCCCGGGCTCTTGGCGCTCGAAGGCGGCATGGTGTTGCGCGGCCACCTCAGCGGCGCGCCGGTGCGTGCCGAGGGCGACCTCATCTTCACGACCGCCGCGACCGGATGGGGCGAGATCCTGACCGACCCGTCGTACGCGGGGCAGATCGTCGTCCTGACGCATCCGATGGCCGGCAACTATCGCATCGCCCCCGATGAGCTCGAGTCGCGACGCGTCCACGCCCGCGCGCTGGTCGCGACGCGCATCGTCACGCCGCCCGACGGTCCGGGGCTCTCGCTGTCACAGATGCTGACCGATGCCGGCATCCCGGCGATCACCGGCATCGACACACGGGCCCTGACCCTCACGCTGCGCCGCGGAGCCGCGCGCCGGGCTGTCATCCGCCCGATCGACGAGGCGACCGAGCCTGCGGCCGACGCGCGGCAGGCGATCGAAGAGGCAGCGGCCAGCGTGCCGTGGGAGACCGTCGACCACGTCAGCGCGGTCGCGACGCGCCAGGCCGTCGTGCTCCCGCCGACGGGGCAGCGACGCGCACGCGCGGTGCTGATCGATTACGGCGTGAAGCGCTCCCTGCTCGCCGCGCTGGCGGCTCGCGACCTCGAGGTGATCGTGCTCCCGCCGGATGCCACGGTGGCCGACGTCGCGTCGCATGATCCGCATCTCGTCGTGCTCGCGCCGGGCCCCGGCGACCCGTCGCGCATGGCGCCCCAGATCGCGACGGTGCGCGAGCTCGCCGAGCGCGCACAGGCGGGCGGGCCGCCAGTGCTCGGCATCTGCCTGGGGCACCAGCTGCTGGCGCTCGCTGCCGGCGCACCGACCGCGCGCCTGGCCGTCGGGCATCACGGCGGCAACCATGCGGTGCTCGAGGCCAGCAGCGGCCGCGTCGACATCGGCGCCCACAACCACGAGATCGCGGTCCTCGACCATCCCGCGCTCGCCGCCGCGGGCTACGCGGTGAGCCATCGCGACCTCAACGACGACACCGTTGAGGGACTGGTGCACGCCAGCGGGCGGGTGGCATCGGTCCAGTTTCATCCGGAGGGAGCGCCGGGGCCCATCGACGGCGCGCGGGTCTTCGACGTCGCGACGGCGCTGCTCGACCGATGACCCCGCGCAAGGTGCTCGTGATCGGCTCCGGGCCGATCCTCATCGGGCAGGCCGCGGAGTTCGACTACGCGGGCGTGCAGGCCTGCCTGGCGCTGCGGGCCGAAGGCGTGGAGACGATCCTGGTCAACTCGAATCCCGCGACGGTGATGACCGATCCGGACGTCGGCGGGACGGTGCTCATCGGTCCGTTGTCGCTCGCGTACCTGACGCGCGTGATCGAGGAGCATCGGCCCGACGCGCTGCTCCCGACGCTGGGCGGGCAGACCGGCCTGAACCTGGCGGTCGCGCTCGACGACGCGGGCGTCCTGGACCGATGCGGCGTCCGCGTCCTGGGCACGCCACTCGAGGCGGTGCGTGCGGCAGAGGATCGCGGCGGCTTCCGGCAGCTCGTCATGCAGATCGGCGAGCCGGTTCCGGAGAGCGCGGTGGTCGAGTCGGTTGACGATGGGATGGCGTTCGTCGAGATGCTGCGCGCCCCGGTCGTGATCCGCCCCGCCTTCACGCTGGGGGGCGGTGGAGGCGGCTTCGCCACCACCCTCGACGAGGCGCGGCGCAGCATCGCGCACGGGATCGCCGCCAGCCCCATCGGGCAGGTGCTCGTGGAGCGCAGCCTGGCTGGCTGGAAGGAGATCGAGTTCGAGGTCCTGCGCGACGCGTCGGACACGACGATCGCGATCTGCGGCATGGAGAATTTGGACCCGATGGGCGTGCACACCGGTGACTCGATCGTCGTGGCGCCGATCCAGACGCTGCCCGATCCGGTCGTCCAGCGCCTGCGCCGCTGTTCGCTGAAGATCGTGCGCGCGCTCAAGCTGGAGGGCGGCTGCAACGTGCAGCTGGCCGTCTCGCCCGACGGCAGCGACTACCGGGTGATCGAGGTCAACCCCCGCGTCTCGCGCTCGAGCGCGCTGGCCAGCAAGGCGACCGGCTATCCGATCGCGCGGCTCGCGGCGCTGATCGCCCTGGGCAAGCGCCTGCACGAGCTGCCGAACCCGGCAACCGGCGGGGGATCGGCCGCGTTCGAGCCGGCGGTCGACTATGTCGTCGTCAAGCTGCCGCGCTGGCCCTTCGACAAGTTCCCCGACGCGGAGCGTGGGCTCGGCGTGCAGATGAAGGCGACCGGCGAGGCGATGGCGATCGATCGCGAGTTCGGCCCGGCCCTGCTGAAGGCAGTCCGCTCCCTCGAGCCGCGCATCCGCGGCTGGCTGTGGGAAGACCCCGCGTGGGGGCTCGAGGAAGGCCCGCCGGCGGACCTTGCCCGATTCCTGTCGGCGAGTGACACGCGCCTGTGGCGCATCGTCGGGCTGCTGCGCCATGGACGGGCCAGCGCGGCGGAGATCGAGGCGACAACCGGCATCGCGCCCTGGTTCGTCGAACGCATCGCCGAGATCGTCGAGGCCGAGCGCGAGGTGGTTGGCGCTCCGCTGCTGACCGCGAAGCGGGCAGGCTTTGGCGACGCGGATATCGCGACGCTGTCCGGCGTCCCGTGGCCGGCGATCCGTCGCGCGCGAGTCCGCTCGGGAATCCATCCCGCCTACCGGCGCGTCGACACCTGCGCCGGTGAGTTCCCGGCGGAGACGCCCTACTTCTATTCGAGCTACGCCCAGCCCGAGGTCGCGCCGCCGGCGGAGCGTCGCAGCGTCATCGTCGTCGGCTCGGGACCGATCCGCATCGGTCAGGGCATCGAGTTCGACTACTGCAGCGTGCGGGCGGCATGGGCCATCCGCGAGATGGGCCTCGATGCGGTCGTGATCAACAACAACCCTGAGACCGTATCGACCGATTACGACGCCTGTACCCGCCTCTATTTCGAGCCGCTCGACACCGAGAGCGTGCTCGACGTGATCGACCACGAGCGCGCGTTGACCGGCACGCCGCCGCACGTGGTGCTCACCTTCGGCGGCCAGACCGCGATCGATCTCGCCAGGGACCTCGCCTATGCCGACGTCCCGATCGCTGGGCTGACCGCCGAGGCCATCGAGATCACCGAGGACCGCGAGCGGTTCGCGACGCTCCTCGACGAGCTCGGCATCGACGGACCGCGCGGTCAGCTGGCGACCGATGTCGACGGCCTGCGCGCCGCGATCGGCGTCCTGGGCCTGCCGGTCATCGTGCGGCCATCATGGGTCATCGGCGGCCGCGGCATCGCGGTCCTGCGCAACGAGGCGGACCTCGCCGCCTATCTGGCCACCGATGTCGGCTGGCCACTGCGCGTCGACGAGCTGGTCGACGGCATCGAGCTCGATGTGGATGCCATCAGCGACGGGACCGATACCTGCGTGCCGGGAATCCTGGAGCAGATCGATCCTCCTGGCGTGCACTCCGGAGACTCCGTCGCGGTGCTGCCACCGCAGCGGCTGTCGCGCGACGTCCAGGAAGGTGCTGCCGCGATCGCCGGCCGTATCGCTCTCGCGCTCGGGGTGCGCGGCATCCTCAACGTGCAGATGATCGCCGCCCCCGATCGGGTCGTCGTCATCGAAGCGAATCCGCGTGCCAGCCGGACGGTGCCGGTCGTGGCCAAGGCGACCGGCCGCGACGTCGTGGCGGCGGCGGTGCGCTGCGCCCTGGGCGCGTCGCTGGCTGAGGTGGGGCTCAGACCGGGATTGTTCGAGGACGGTGAGCGGGTCGCGGTCAAGGCACCGGTGGATTCACTGTGGCGGCTGCCGGGCGTGAGCGTGGAGCTGGGACCAGAGATGCGTTCGACGGGAGAGGTGCTGGGCCTGGCGGCTGACTACGAGACGGCGCTGGCCGCGGCGCTGGATGCCGCAGCCGCGCATCGGCCGTGAGCGTTGCCTTGCACAGCAGAAGACCGTCGCGAGGTCAGTACGGAGGGTCCTGACGCCCGCGACGGTCTTCCAACGACGATGCGATCGAACACCGCTGCCGGCGAGGACGACATGTGAATGTCGCATCTGGCCCGAGCTTCCGTCAGCGACCACGTCGTCCGCAGAAGGCCGGCATCGGCTGTTGTTCGTCCGTATCGCGTCTGCCGCCAGTCTCTAGCAAGCGGCATGCCCGACGCGACCTGATCAGCGACGGCGACGGTTCTGTGACGCGGGCGGACCCTGGGCAGTCCGCCGCCGGAGGTAGCCGCCGTACCAGCCCGCCGCCGTGCCGATGGCGAGCTGGAAGATCGTCTGCAGCAGGATGTTGAAGGCGATGCCGGCAGTCGTGACCCGTTGCGGAACGTTCGGCGCGGGGCTGGCCGCCGGCGACGGGGCGAGTGATGGTGCAGCACTGGCGACGGGCGTCGCCGCGGCCGTGGGGCTTGCCGTTGCCGTCGATTCCGTTCCGAGCAGGGAGCTGACCTGGTCAGGATTGGTCAGGAGCAGGGTCACGAGCACCAGCAGGACCGCGATCCAGCCCAGCAGTGCGGCCGCCGCCCCGTACAGCCACGGCCGTCGCCAGCCGAACCAGCCGGCCGCGATGAGTGATCCGAACGAGACGACGGACATCGCGATCCCGACCGCCGAGTTGTCGGTGAGCAGCCGCGAGACCGCCCACACCGCTCCCGCGCCGATCCAGGCCAGCGGGTTGCGCGCGAGGATCCAGATCGTCTCGGAGATGCCGCGGAACCGCGGCGAGCCGATGTAATCGAAGCCCTCGAGCGGATGTTCGTGACCGCGCAGCGGCGCGGCAGGCGGAAAGATTCGAGCCAGAAAGCCGCCGCCGCCGCTCGTCGGCGGGGCCTGGGGCGTCGACTCGTCGACATCGGCGTCTTCGGCAGGCTCTCCCTGGGCGGCAAGACGGGCGCGACGTCGCGCTTCGGCGCGCGAGCGATCGCTGCGCGATGGAGGTCGTGATGGCATTGGGCCGGGATTGTACGCGACGCGGACGTCTCGTTCGGCGCGCCGTCCGCAAAGCGGCCGATAAGCGCCCGCTAATCGCCTGGTAAGCCCCCTCGGGCATGATCGGCGGGCTGTGCACGCCTCCGACCCAAAGGTTCGAGGTGTGTCGTGTCCGTTCGCTCTCTCCGTGTTCGCCAGCGCGCCGTGCAGGCGCTGCTGCTTGCCGCTCTCGTCGCGCTTCCCACCGTCGCGCCAGCGGCCGCGAAGCTCGAACCAGGCGTCGATGGCGCCGGGGAATCCGCCCGGCCCACCGTCGGTACGCTCGCCATGGACGAAGCGTCGCACCTCCTCGTGAGCGAGCTCGTGACCGGCGGCGCGTCGGCCTCCGACGAGCTGATCGAGCTCTACAACCCGACCGCGGCGCCACTACCGCTCGAGGGCCTCGAGCTCGTCTACGTCAGCTCGACGGGTGCCACGATCAGCCGCCGCGCCGCATGGGCAGCCGGCGCGTCGAGCGTTCCATCGGGAGGTCACGTGCTCGTCGCGAACAGTGCCGGGGTCTTTGCGGCGATCGCCGATGCGACCTACGCCACCGGCATGGCGGCGACCGGCGGCAGCGTGGCCCTGCGCATCCTCGGCGCCACGACGGCGCTCGACGCGGTGGGCTGGGGCACGGCCACAGGGTCGTGGCTGGAGGGCGCCGTCGCCTCGGCGCCACCGGCCGGCTCCAGCCTGGAGCGCCTCCCCGGCGGCAGCGCCGGCTCGGGCCAGGACAGCGACGATAACCTCGCTGATTTCACGGTGCGAGCCATTCCCGACCCACAGAACAGTGGATCCGTTCCAGTCCCAACTGGCGGCGGGGGATCGCCGACGCCGTCGCCAACGCCATCGCCAACGACACTCGAGACGCCGGATCCCACCATGGCGGCCACAGCCTCACCGACGCCCGAGCCGACGCCTGAGGCAACAGTGGAGCCCACGACAGAACCTTCACCGATCCCGACCGTTGCGCCGACCGCGACCACGACGCCGACGCCGAGCCCAGAACCGACGCCCACCGTGGTGCCGACACCAAGCCCAACGGCTGCGCCCGCGACCGTCTCGATCGCCAGCGCGCGCGAACTGCCAGATGGCAGCCCTGCGACGCTCGAGGGCGTCGCCTTGACCGGATCCGACTTCGCGGATGGCGGCGGGTTCGTTGCCGATGCCAGTGGCGGCATCGCGGTGCTCGTCACCGATGGCGCCTTCTCCCGCGGCCAGCGCCTGCGCCTGACCGGCACCGTCGACAACCGCTACCAGCAGCGCACGCTGCGCGTGGCGGGGACAGATATCGTGCTGCTCGGCAGCGGCACGGACCCCGCTCCGGCGGTCCGCACCAGCGGCAGCATCGATGAATCAGTCGAAGGCCAGCTCGTTCAGCTCGAGGCACCGATCGTTTCCGGTCCTGACGTCCTGAGCGGCGGACTTGCCTTCGGTGTCGACGACGGCAGCGGCGAGGCCCGCATCGTGGTCAACACGCCGACCGGCATCAGCACCGATGCATGGGAGCCAGGAGTCATGCTGGAGCTCATCGCGGTCATCGGCCAGCGTGACTCGAGCGGCACCGGCACGGCGGGCTACCGCGTGCAGCCGCGTGATGAGAACGATGTGCTCGCCGTGGTCGCGCCGCCCGACCCGACTCCCACCCCGTCGCCGTCCGCGTCGGGATCCGCCTCGCCGTCGGCCTCGCCATCCACTTCCCCGACGACGAGCGCCACGCCCAGCGCATCCGCCTCCCCGGGCAGCACGACGATCACGATCGCGGCGGCCAGGGCCGCAGCCTCCGGAGCCGATGTGCGCATCCGCGGCGTGATCACGTCGCCGACGGGGCGCATCGAGCCGGGGTCTGCCGTCGTCCAGGACGGCACCGGCGCGATCCTGCTGCGGATGAGCGGTGGCGTGCCCGCGCTGGCGCGTGGCGCGCTGGTACAGCTGGACGGCACGCGCTCGACGAAGTCGGGGATGCTGACGCTGCGCGTCGACACGAGCCCGACGCTCCTCGGATCGCAGGCAGAGCCCGTCGCCATTCGACTGGCGACCGGCGCTGTTGGAGAAGCACGTGAGGCGCAGCTGGTCACGGTCCGCGGCGCGATCGGCGGCACGCCGCGCAGGTCCTCCGCCGGCTCGATCTCATTCGCCATCGACGACGGAAGCGGCGAGCTGCGTATCTTTCTCACCGCGGCCAGCGGCATCGGGGCCGACGGCCTGGCGCGCGGCGCCTGGATCGAGGTGACCGGCGTCCTTGGCCAGGAGACGACCGGCAGCCAGCCCGATCGCGGCTATCGGATCCTGCCGCGCGATGCCGGTGACGTCCGAATCGTGGCTCCGGCAACGCCTGCCGGGGGACCAGGCGGCACGAACGCCACTGGCGGGGGCGGCGGCGGGACGCTGGGTACCTCGACGCCGATCTTCTCGGCGGAGACACAGGACCTCTCCGAGGTCGGCCTCACCTCCGGGGAGCCGGTCGGGGCGACGCTCGTGGCGGGCTCGTGGCCGGAGCTCGGCCTCGCCGGCATGCTGTGGGACGGCTCGCGCCTGCGCGGCATCGGAACCACGCCTGACGCGCTGGCTGCGATCGCAAGCATCCTCGACGGCAACGCGCTGCCCGCAGCGGTGGGCGTTGTCGCCACGCCGACCGACGACGAGATCGAAGGGCTCGGGATCGAGCTGCTCGCCTTCGGCACCGACGGTGCCCTCATGCGGGCCAGCGGCACACCGGCAGCGCCCGACACGAGCCTCGACGGCAGGGAACCCCTGTGGGTGACCCTCACCGGCCGGCTCGCGCGCCGTGACGGCTCCTCGTTTCTCGAGGCCGGCGGCCAGCGCGTGGCACTCGACGTGCGGTGCGCCGATGCCGCGCGCCTGCCCGCCGGAGGGCCGGCATCGGCTACGGGCATCGGCATCGGCGGCGCGACGCCGCGGATCGTGGTGCCGTGCGGCGGGATCGAACGAGCGCCGCAGCTTGGGGCGGGCACGAAGGGCCGCGGCCAGCTCGTCGGCCAGCCGTCATCGGCGTCGCGGAGCGCCACGACGGTGAACGCCGGTCCGCGGGGAGCAGACGGTGCCTCGCCGCTGTTGCTGATCGTGGCGTTGTCCGTCATCGGCCTCGCCGGGGCGTTGGCCGTCGCGTGGCAGCAGGGTGCCCTGAGCCGCTGGGGTGCCGCCCTGGGTCTGCCGCTCGCGGTGCCGCCCGATGCCGCCGACGCAGATGGCGAGGAGCCCGAGCTGGCGGACGGACCGGGCATGGCGAACGATCGAACGCGCGACCTCCCGGCCGTGCCTCGCCTGAGCGTGGTGTCGGTCCGCGAGCGGTCCGACTAGCGCATCGGCGATGATGGGGAGGGTCGTGCTCGGGCGCCCTCGTTTGACGCTCAGAATCGGCCGTTCCTATACTCCGGCGTCTTTGGAGCCCAGCGAAGCAACGAGGCGTGCTTGACCGATCTCACCCAGGCGGACTCCCCGGCGACCGGCGGTCGCCAGTATCACATCGCGCTCGAGCGGGGTGAGCTGGCGGAGTACGTGCTCCTCGTCGGGGATCCTGGCCGGGTCGCGAAAGTGGCCTCGCGCTTCGATCGAGTCGACCTCGAGCGCAGCAATCGCGAGATCGTGACTGCCACCGGGGTGTACCGCGAGATGCCGATCTCGGTCATGTCGACCGGCATGGGCACCGACAACATCGAGATCGTGCTGGCCGAGGTGATGGAGATCACCGATGGCGCCACGTTCATCCGCGTCGGGTCGTCTGGCGCACTGCAGCCGGAGATCGCGCTGGGGGACCTGATCGTCTCGACCGGGGCGGTGCGGCTCGAGAACACGACCGACTTCTATGTGCATCCGGGATACCCCGCCATTGCGCATCGCGAGGTGGTCTGGGCACTCGAGGCGGCGTGCCGTCGACTGGGCTACGGACACCACGTTGGAGTGACGGCCACCGCGAGCGGGTTTTACGCTCCGCAGGGACGCGCGATGCGCACGCTCCCGGTTCGCTATCCTGAGCTCGCCGAGGAGCTGCGGCGCCAGCGCGTCGCGAACCTCGAAATGGAATCGTCAGCACTCTTCGTGCTGGCAGGGCTCGCCGGGCTGCGTTCCGGTACGGTCTGCGCGGCATATGCCCAGCGGGTCGACGGAACGTTTCTGGAGGGAGCGGCGAAGGAGGCCGCGGAGTCTCGCTGTATCGATGCCGGGCTGGCCGGCATCCGTCTGCTCTGGGAGATCGACTCGAGCGCTGATGGAGCCGATCCCTTCGCGCGCTGGTCCGCATTGATCAGCCGCCCGGGCGGCGCGCCCTAACCGCATCCGGTGCCGGGATGTTTCCGGGACCGATCAAGAGGAGGCAACTCACCGATGGCAACCGAAGCCTATTGCGTCAAGTGCAAGGCAAAGCGCGAAATGAAGAACGAGAACAAGATCACGATGAAGAACGGCAAGCCGGCGACCGAGGGCGTGTGCCCGGTCTGCGGCACCAAGATGTTCAAGATCGGCGGCTGATCGACTCGTTCAGCGTCTGTCGGCGCGGCTCATCGGAGCCGCGCCCGACGGCCACGAAGCACGACCGCCCGCGGGCGTGCCGTCCACCGAGGACGGCGCTGCCGGCGGGCGGTCGTCGCGTTCTCCGGTACACTTGCCGGTGTGCATGAGGTAGCCCCACGGCCGGTCCTTGCGATCGACCTCGGAGGCACCCAGATCCGCGCCGCTCACATCAGTCCGGACCGAACGATAAGCTGCCGACGCGCCGTGCCCACCGCCGACGAGGAGGGGACGGCAGCGGTCATCGACCGCATCTGCCGTCTGGCGGGCGATGTCCTCGAGGCGGCGCGGAAGCAGGGTCTGCCGCCGCCGGTCGGCGTCGGCATCTCCGCCCCGGGGCCGCTCGACCAGCGCGCCGGGATCGTTCTGTATCCACCCAACCTGCGTGGCTGGCGCGATGTGCCGCTCGCCGCGCTCGTCGAGGAGCGCCTGCACCTGCCCACCTTCCTGGAGCGGGACACGAATGTCGCGGTCATGGCGGAGTGGCGTCACGGCGTCGCACAGGGCGCCGATGACGTCATCTATGTGACCGTCTCGACGGGCATCGGCGGCGGGATCGTCGTCGATGGTCGCCCCTTGATCGGCAAGGACGGCGCCGCCGGCGAGGTCGGCCACCTGACCGTGGAGCTCGACGGACCGGCATGCGGCGACGGCGCGCCGGGCCACGCAGAGGCGATCGGGTCCGGCACCGGCATCGAGCGCGCGGCACGCGCCCTGCTCGACCAGGGCGCTGCCCCGGGGCTCGCCGCCCTCATCGTGAACGGGCAGCCGGTGACCGCCGAGCTGGTCGCACGCGCCGCCGACGAGGGCGACCGCGACTGCGCGATGGTCATGGAGCGCGCCGGCGTGGCGCTGGGCGCCATGCTGTCGGGGCTCGTCAATGTCTTGAATCCGGAGATCATCGTGATCGGTGGAGGCATCGCGGAGCATCGGCCACAGCTCTTCGACATCGCCCGCGCGGAGATCGATCGGCGGTCATTTGCACGCCCCGCGGCACGGGTGCGCCTCGAGCGACCACGCTTCGGGAGCGATGTCTCCCTGGTCGGCGCGCTGCCGATCGTCAATGAACGAATCCAATCCGCCGCCGATGGCGGCCATCGGTCAGAGGAGGACCTGTAAATGACCACGCGTGTCGGCATCAATGGCTTCGGGCGCATCGGGCGCCAATCGTTGAAGGCCATCATCGAGCGCCAGGGCGACGTGCTCGAGGTCGTGGCGATCAACGACCTCGCCCCGACCGAGACGAACGCGCACCTGTTCAAGTACGACTCGACCTACGGCCGTTTCGACGGCGAGGTGAGCGCCGGCGAGGGCACCATCAGCGTCAATGGCCACGAGATCCGTGCCTTCAGCGAGAAGGATCCGGCCGCGTTGCCGTGGGCGGATCTCGGCGTTGATATCGTCATCGAATCGACCGGCATCTTCACCGATGCAGTGAAGGCGGCTGCGCACCGCACCGCCGGTGCCAAAAAAGTGATCATCAGCGCTCCCGCCAAGAACGAGGACGTCACCATCGTCCTCGGCGTCAACGAAGAGCGCTACGACCCAGCGCAGCATCACATCATCAGCAACGCCAGCTGCACGACGAACGGCCTGGCGCTGCCGGCCAAGGTGATCTTCGACAGCTTCGGCATCGAGCACGGCGTGATGACGACCGTGCACAGCTACACGAATGACCAGAACGTCCTCGACGTGTTTCACAAGGACCTGCGCCGTGCGCGCAGCGCCGGGCAGAACATCATCCCCACCACGACCGGAGCAGCCAGGGCGCTGGCCCTCGTGATCCCCGAGCTGAAGGGCAAGTTCGACGGCTTCTCGCTGCGAGTCCCGACGCCGACGGTAAGCATCATCGACTTCGTGGCCGTCACGACCCGGCCGGTCACTCCGGAGTCGGCGAACGCGGCGCTCAAGGCGGCTGCCGACGGACCGATGCGCGGGCTGCTGGGATACACCGAGGAGGAGCTGGTCAGCATGGACTTCAAGGGCGACGATCGCAGCTCGATCATCGATGCCGCCTCGACCATGGTGAGCGGCGAAAACCTGCTCAAGGTGATCGCCTGGTACGACAACGAGTGGGGTTACAGCTGCCGCGTGGCCGATCTCGCCGCCTTCATCGCCGAGCGGCTGTAGGGTCGCCGATGCACAAGAAGACGGTTCGTGACGTTGACGTCAATGGCAAGCGCGTCTTCCTGCGCGCGGATCTCAACGTCCCGCTCGACGATGGGCGCATCACCGACGACACGCGCATCCGGGCCAGCATCCCCACCATCGTCTACCTGCTCGAGCGCGGCGCGACGGTCATCCTGGCCAGCCACCTGGGCCGGCCCAAGGGCAAGGTCAACGACGCGCTGCGGCTGAAGCCGGTCGCGGATCGGCTCAGCCAGCTGCTCGGTCGCCCGGTGCGGATGACCGGCGACGCCCTCGGCCCGGGCGTCCAGGTGGCGGTCGACAAGCTTCGGCCCGGCGACATGCTCCTGCTCGAGAACCTGCGCTTCCACGCGGCCGAGGAGGACAACAATCCGGACTTCGCCCAATCTCTGGCCAAGTTCGCCGATCTGTACGTGAACGATGCCTTCGGGTCGGCGCATCGGGCCCATGCCAGCACCGAGGGCATCACCCACTTCCTGCCGGCGGTGGCGGGACTCCTCCTCGAGCGCGAGGTGGACGCGCTGACACGCATCCTCCAGAAGCCGGAGAAGCCGTTCCACACGATCATCGGCGGGGCCAAGGTGTCCGGCAAGTTGGAGGTTCTCGAGGTGCTCCTCTCGCGCTGCCAGGCGATCCTCGTCGGCGGCGGCATGGCCAACACGTTCCTCGCCGCCAAGGGCTTCGCCCTGGGCAAGAGCCTCGTCGAGTCCGAGCAGATCGAGAACGCCGAGCGGATCATGCACGAGGCGCGGCGCAAGCGGGTGCGATTCATGATCCCCACCGATGCAGTCGTCGCGGCGCAGATCCACCCGCGCAGCCAGCGCGAGGTCGTCAACGTGAACGCGGTGCCCAAGGACTGGAGCATCGTCGACATCGGTCCGCGCACGGTTGCGGCCTACACCGAGCATCTCGCCAAGGCAAAGACGATCTTCTGGAATGGACCGATGGGCGTCTTCGAGATTCGGCCCTTTGCGGATGGAACGAACGCGATCGCGCGCTTCCTGGCCGAGCGCACGAAGAAGGGCGTGGTCACGATCGTCGGCGGAGGGGATTCGGTGGCCGCGGTCGAAGGGCTGGGCCTGAGCGCGCGCATGACGCACGTCTCCACCGGTGGCGGCGCGTCGCTGGAGTTCGTGGAAGGCAAGACGCTGCCCGGTGTCGAGGCGCTGCTCGACGCCGATGCGGAACTGGAAGGAGTGGAGCGATGAGCACGATCATCGAGGACGTGATCGGGCGCGAGATCCTCGATTCGCGCGGCAACCCGACCGTCGAGGTCGACGTCTTCCTCGAGGGCGGGGCGGTCGGCACGGCGATGGTGCCCTCGGGTGCCTCGACCGGCGCCCACGAGGCGGTCGAGCTGCGTGACGAAGATCGCGAACGGTACGCCGGCAAGGGCGTCCTCAACGCCGTCCGCAACGTCAACGACGTGATCCGCGGCGAGCTGATCGGCACCGACGCCGTTGACCAGGTCAGCATCGATCGCCTCCTGATCGAGCTCGACGGCACGCCGAACAAGGCAAAGCTGGGCGCTAACGCGCTGCTCGGCGTCTCCCTGGCGGTGGCGCACGCGGCCTCCGATGCGGTGGACCTTCCGCTGTACCGCTATCTCGGCGGTGCCGGCGCGCGGATCCTGCCCGTGCCGCTCGTCAACATCCTCAACGGCGGGAAGCACGCGATCGACTCGACCGACTTCCAGGAGTTCATGATCGCGCCCCTCGGCGCGCCGACGTTCCGGGAGGCGCTGCGCTGGGCGGCGGAGACGTTCCATGCCCTGGGCGCGCTGCTGCACGAGCGAGGCTTCGCGACGACCGTCGGTGACGAGGGCGGCTACGCCCCGAGCCTGGGCAGCAACGAGGATGCGATCGCGGCGGTGCTCGAGGCGATCGAGCGCGCCGGCTATCGTCCGGGGGAGCAGGTCGCGATCGCGCTGGACCCGGCCACGACCGAGCTGTTCGACGACGGCATGTACCAGCTCACGCGCGAGGGACGCAGCCTCGATTCGGCGGGACTCATTGACTTCTGGGCGGACTGGTCGGATCGCTATCCGATCGTCTCGCTGGAAGATGGCCTGGCCGAGGACGACTGGCAGGGATGGGCGGCACTCACCGAGCGGCTGGGCGGTCAGATCCAGCTCGTCGGCGACGATCTGCTCGTCACGAATACCGAACGCCTGGCGCGCGGCATCGCCGAGCGATCGGCGAACAGCATCCTGGTCAAGCTGAACCAGATCGGCACGCTGACCGAGACGATCGAGGCGGTCGAGATGGCGCAGCGCGCCGGCTGGACCGCGATCATCAGCCACCGATCCGGCGAGACGGAGGACACCACGATCGCCGATCTGGTGGTGGGCCTGAACACCGGGCAGATCAAGACCGGCAGCATCAGCCGCAGTGAACGGATCGCGAAGTACAACCGGCTGCTGCGCATCGAGGAGGAGCTGGGCGATGCCGCACAGTTCGCCGGCACGCGCGCCTTCGCCGCGCATCGTTGAGCGATCCGCTCGCATGTCGAACGCCGAGCTGACGCCGCACGCGCGTACCAACCGCGCATTCTGGAACGATCTCTCGGATAGTTACCAGACGGACCATGCACCGCAGCTCGACGTGCACGGCGCGGCCTGGGGCGTGTGGCAGATCCCCGAGGATGAGCTGCGCATCCTGGGCGACGTCGCCGAGCGCGACGTCCTGGAGCTCGGCTGCGGGGCTGCGCAGTGGTCTATCGTCCTAGCGCGCCGCGGCGCGCGGGCCGTGGGGCTGGACCTCTCCGAGCGCCAGCTCGAGCATGCGGCGCGCGAGGTGGCCAGGGCCGGCGCCACAGTCCGGCTGGTGCACGCCAGCGCCGAGGCAACCCCGTTCGGCGACGCCAGCTTCGACATCATCATGGGAGACCACGGCGCGATGGTCTTCGCCGACCCGTATCGCACCGTCCCCGAAGCGGCGCGCCTGCTGCGCGATGGCGGCCTGCTCGCCTTCAGCATGCACACGCCATTCGCCGATGCCTGCTGGCCGTCGGACGCCGACGAGCCGCTCGAGCAGCTGAGCGTCCCGTATTTCGACTTCCATCGCGTGGACGTCGGCGCCAGCGGGCACGTCGAGTTTCAGCTCACCTACGGCGCATGGATTCGCCTCTTCGCGGCACATGGGTTCGTGCTTGAGGGTCTCGTCGAGCTCCGACCCGCGACGGACGCGACGAGCAGCTATCGCAGCGACGAGGCGCGAGAATGGGCTCGCAACTGGCCCATGGAGCACGTCTGGAAGCTTCGCCGCCGCCACTGAGCGGCAGCGGGACATGAAAATGCCCCCGGGCACCATGTGCGCCGGGGGCATTCTCGTGGTCAGGCCGCGCCGTCAGCTCTCCGAGGTCTCGCCCTCGTCGCCCTTCGTGGCTCGGCGCCGTGCGGCGGCCGACTCGCGCGAGGCTCGCGTGACGGCGACCTTGGCTTTGCCGGCGGCGGTCCGCGGGCGATCCGCTGCGCGTCCGGCGGCTGCCTTGGATGCCTTGGCGGCCTGCACCTTCTTGCGCTGCACCGTGCGGCTGGCGGTCGTCTTGCGCTTCGGGCCGGAGACCGTCGCGGCCGCTCCCTCCAGCATGTCGGAGGCGTTGGCCTTGGTCATCAGGCGGCTCTTGCGGCGCGCCGCGTTGTTCGGATGGATGATGCCCTTCTCGGCGGCCTTGTCGAGCGCGCTGATGGCGGCAGCGACCGCCGCCGGACCATCGCCCTCGGCCTGGCCGAGCGCGATGCTCGAGGCGCGCTGGACGAGCGTCCGGGCCGCGCTCCGCGTGCGTTGGTTGACCGCGCGACGGCGGCGATCCTGGCGGACGCGCTTCAGGGCCTGGGGCGTTCGAGCGCCTGTCCAGGTCCGGGCTGTTCTTGCCACGAATGATCCTCAGCGAATTCGATGTGTGATGGCAATCAAAACGACGCGCCGCGCAGAGCTGGGGCACGTCGGAAGACGTCCGAGTATAGCATCGGTCATTCGAGGCGCCAATCCGCACGCTGGTGCGTCGCGTCGGAGGCCGGTCGGGGCCGGTCGTGGCGCGCATCATGGCGGCGTCCGATAGACTCTGGCCTCGTGATCCCGGCCCACCGCATTCGCAATTTCAGCATCGTCGCGCACATCGACCATGGGAAGTCGACGCTGGCCGACAGGCTGCTCGAGGCGACGCACACGATCGACAAACGGCTCATGACGAGCCAGGTACTCGACTCGATGGACCTCGAGCGCGAGAAGGGCATCACGATCAAGGCGCGCGCCGTGCGGCTGCAGTACGACGCCGCCGACGGGCAGGCCTACGCCCTCAACCTGATCGACACGCCGGGACACGTCGATTTCACGTACGAGGTGAGCCGCTCGCTGCAGGCCTGCGAGGGCGCGATCCTGGTCATCGACGCGACGCAGGGCATCGAGGCGCAGACGCTCGCCAACGTGCACCTCGCCATGAAGCAGGACCTGGTCATCATCCCGGTCCTCAACAAGATCGACCTGCCGAGCGCCGACCCCGAGATGGTCATGGACGAGCTCGAGAACACGCTCGCCATCCCTCGCGAGGAGGTCATCCTGGCGTCGGCCAAGGAGGGGCTCGGGATCGACGAGATCCTCGAGGCGATCGTGCAGCGCGTGCCACCGCCTTCCGGCGACCCCGAAGCGCCGCTGCAGGCGCTCGTCTTTGACAGCCACTATGACCAGTACAAGGGCGTCGTGGCCTACGTGCGCGTCGCGAACGGCACGCTGCTCGACCACGAGCGGATTCGCTTCGTCGCCACCGATGCCGAGAGCGAGATCCTGGAGCTCGGCTATTTCCGGCCGCAGCCGTTTCCGACCAAGGCGCTGACCACCGGGGAGGTGGGTTACGTGGCGACCGGGCTGAAGAGCATCCGCGAGGCGCGCGTCGGCGACACGCTGACCAGCGCCGATCGCCCGGCCGACGAGGCGCTGCCCGGATACCAGGAGCCGCTGCCGCTCGTCTTCGCCGGCATCTACCCGGCGCGCGGCGACGACTATCCGCTGCTGCGCGACGCGCTCGACAAGCTGCATCTCAACGATGCCGGATTCGTGTACGAACCGGAGTCGAGCGTCGCGCTCGGGTTCGGCTTCCGTTGCGGCTTCCTGGGACTGCTGCACATGGAGATCGTGCAGGAGCGCCTGGAGCGCGAGTTCGACCTCGACCTCATCGCCTCGGCGCCATCGGTCGAGTACCACGTGCGCTGCCTGAACCGAACCGAGGAGCTGGTGGTCGCCAACCCGGCGCAGATGCCGAATGCCGGCGAGATCGAGGCCATCGGCGAGCCCTGGGTCGAGGCGCAGGTCATCACGCCGACCGCCTACATCGGTCCGCTCATGGAGCTCGTCACCGGGCACCGCGGCGAGTTCGTGAACATGGAGTACCTGGACCCGCAGCGCGTCGACATGCACTTCGAGCTACCGCTGGGGGAGCTGATCATCGATTTGTACGACGGCCTGAAGAGCCGCAGCTCGGGGTACGCCAGCCTCGACTATCGATTCATCGGCTACCGCGAAGGCGACCTCGTCAAGCTCGACATCCTGGTCAATGCCGAGCCCGTCGACGCGCTGAGCCTGATCGTGCATCGCAGCTCGGCGTATCGGTCGGGGAAGGCGCTGGTCGAGAAGCTGCGCGAGCTCATTCCGCGCCAGATGTTCGAAGTGCCGGTCCAGGCGGCCGTCGGCTCGCATATCATCTCGCGCGAGACCATCCGGGCGATGCGCAAGAACGTGCTCGCCAAGTGCTACGGCGGTGATATCACCCGCAAGCGGAAGCTGCTCGAGAAGCAGAAAGAGGGCAAGAGCCGGATGAAGCGCATCGGATCGGTGGAGATTCCGCAGGAGGCCTTTTTGGCGGTGCTGCGCATGAACGAGTCGGCCTGAGGTGGAGCTGAGCTTCTTCGACTCGCTCCGACTGGCGATCGTCTTCGGCCTCTCGCTCTTCCTCGTGCTGCTGCGCTTCGACTCCGATCGGATCATTCGCTCCGACTACTTCCGCTACCGCAGCAACTGGCTCGGTCCGTTCTCGTACTACGCCTTTGCCATCGTCTTCTCGCTCGGTATCGCGTTCCTGCTCCAGGATCGCCATCGGCTCTTCCTGAGCGGCGGAAACCCCGACAACGTCCTGCAGATCACGCTGCTCTTCACCGTCGTGGCGATCGCCAACGCGATCGGCCTTGCGTACCTGCGATATGGCGGCATCAAGCCCCTGCCCATCGAGCTGCTCGCCCCTCGAGCGCTCGGCGCGGCGGCCAACGCGATCAGTGAGGAGCTGCAGTTCCGCTCGGTGGTCCTTGGCCTCCTCATCTTCGCGGGCGTGCCGACCGCCGTGGCACTCGTGATCCAGGCGGTCCTCTACGGCCTGGCGCACCGCCGGCTGTGGTACGAGCGCGACTGGTACTTCCTGGCGGGCTCCGTCATC
The DNA here is from genome assembly GCA_039933775.1 of Chloroflexota bacterium. Taxonomy (GTDB): domain Bacteria; phylum Chloroflexota; class Limnocylindria; order QHBO01; family QHBO01; genus JBDTNK01. The sequence continues at coordinate 27,790 of JBDTNK010000002.1, forward strand.
TTGGGCTACGGCGCCGGGCTGGCGACGCTTGCCACCGGCTCGATCGTGCCCGCCATCGTGGGGCACTTTGCGGTGACTATGGCGCTCTTCGCCTTCGCCGGTTCCCGGGTCCGCCAGCGGCCCATCTAGCCTCGGCGCGAGGGAGCACCCAGGGCTGAGCGGCGGGATGTCGCGAAGCTACCCATCCGGTGGGTGGTTGGCACGTTCGAACGCCATGCCGTTGCCACGCTACCCCGATGGCGCATACGCGGCTCCAGTCGCGGGTCTGTCCGGGCCACATACCCCGACCACGCATACATCGGGCGCTGATCCAGGCAGGCCGACCCGCATGTTGGGTATGTGGCACAGACAGGCTCGATTCGAGGCGCCGATACGTACGTGGCGGGTACACTGGCCCACTGCCAGCGAGCGACGCTGCAAGTGAGTTACATCCCGGGTATCGGACGCGTGGCGACACGTCGTCGAATCTGAGGGCGCGACGCGTCACGGGCGTTCCGCAGGTCGGTGGCTACACTCGCTGGATGCGACGCGCCGAGCCCATCACAAGCCACCACCTCTACGTCCACGTGCCGTTCTGCCGGCTCGTGTGCGCCTACTGCGACTTCGTCACGGTCGGCGGCCGCGCCCACGACATCCCGCGCTACGTGGACGCGCTCGTGGCCGAGCTGGCCCTGCGACCGCCCGACGGGGAGCTGCGCACGATCTACTTCGGCGGCGGGACCCCGTCGCTGCTGCCCGCGGTTGAAGTCGCGCGCATCGTCGACGCAGCGCGCGCCCGCTGGGCCGGCGCGGCACCGGCGGAGGTGACGCTGGAAGCGAACCCCAGTGCCCGCGAGACCCCGGATTGGAGCGCGCTTCGCGCTGCCGGCATCACGCGGCTCTCGCTGGGCGTTCAGTCGCTGCGCGACGAGGAGCTGCGTGCGCTGACGCGCGGCCACACCGCAGGGGAGGCACGCGCCGCCTTCTCGGCCGCCCGCGCTGGCGGCTTCGACAACATCAGCATCGACCTGATCTATGGCGTGCCGGGTCAGTCGCTCGCGATCTGGGGCGAGACGCTCGAAGCGGCGATCCATCTTGCCCCCGAGCATCTCTCGCTCTATGCCCTGAGCCTGGCGATCGAACCCGATGTGTGGGCAGCGCCTCCGCGACCCGGTGCGTTGCGCTGGCGCCGGCGGCTCGCTGCCGAGCAGGATGATGGCGAGGCGGTCGCGCAATACCGGCTCGCCGAACGACGCCTTGCGGCGGCGGACTACGACCACTATGAGCTCTCATCGTGGGCGCGCCCTGGCCGGGAGAGCCGCCACAACGCGGCGTATTGGGCGCGCCGGCCGTACACCGGCCTGGGAGCGGGCGCCCACTCGTTTGACGGCGCAACGCGCTCGTGGAACCTGCGCGACCTTGACGGCTACATGACCGCGGTTTCCAGTGGCGAGCTTGCGGTCGAAGGAAGCGAGACGCTCGACGAGCCGACGCGCGAATGGGAGGCCATCGCGCTCGGCCTTAGGCGAATCATCGGTCTGTCGCGCGCCGAGCTGCGCGCAGAATTCGGCAGTGATCCGCTCCAGCGCCATGCGGCTGCCTTCGAGACGGCACAGCGCGCCGGCCTCGTGGAGCTCGATGGCGACACGATCCGTCTCAGCCCGGCCGGCCGCGTCGTGGCGAACGAGGTGCTCATCGCACTTTTGCCGGAAGGTCAGCGTGCCGCCGGTTCGATCTCGACGACCCAGTAGCCGCGGCGCTCGTCGACCTGGAGCGGCACGACACGGACTCCGTCCACCTCGGCCGGCACGTCGGTTTCGAGCGGCTCGAATCCGGCGGGATAGCGCTCTCCATGGAGATCGTGGAAGACGACCTGTCCGACCGCCGGATAGCCGGCCTCGAGGTCGATGTTCGGACCGTACGTCGAGGCGACCTCGTCGAGCGACAGCCCGAGGTCGACCGCGATGGCAGGACGCGCCCGTACCGGCACGAAAAAGGTGGGGTGCCCATCGCCATCTCCGGACGGGAAGGCCGTGATGGCGGACCGCTCGGCGACCTCCTCCTGTAGCGTCGGCAGCACCATGCGCTGATCGATGGCCAGCCACAGCTGGTTGCGGACCACCTCGCGTCCCGGCGCGCCAATGAGCGCCCATGACGGCGTTATGGCCACCGCGAGGAAGGCCGCCACCGCCACGAGCAGTCCCGCGCGCAGCGGGCTGGCGATCCCGCGCACCGCAGCCACCAGCCCGGGTCGGAGATGCAAGGCGTGGAGCCCGAAGCCGGCGCTGCAGATGAGCGCGATGTCAACCGGGGCAAAGTAACGATCTGGCACAAACGTTCCGCGCAGGGCCAGAAAGAGCATGAACGCGACGATGCCGGGCCCGAGTAGCAGCATGCCGAACCCAAGCGCCCAGCGACGCAGGCGGAAAACCTCGACGATGCCCAAGATCGCCAGCCCGCCGAGGATCGGCAGGCCCGCACTGCGGGACCAGATGGCGGCGGCGACCTCGCCGAACGTCGGCAGGTCGGGCACCGACGCCGAGTACTTTCCGGAGATCGCGGTCCAGAACAACGGGTCACCGATGAGGAGCGCGTCGTGGATGAGCATTACCGGTACGGCGAGCGCGGCGAGTAGGAGGAACCACGCTCCTCGCGGCGGCCGTGGCAGCCGCGGGACAGTCGAAGCCAGTGTGAGGACAAGCCCGATGCCGGCCACGATCACGATGAGCTCGATCCGCACCAGCACCGCCGCGGCGAGTGCAAGGCCGCCGGGCACGTAGCGCGGCACCGGCAGCGTCACGGCAAAGGCCGCGACCGCGAGCCAGAGGAGGCCCCAGCCCCAGCCCAGCGAGACGCCAACGTCCTCGAGCAGCATCGGAGAGCCCGCCAGCGCCACGCCGACGAAGGCAGCGACCGCGATGCCCCCAACCCGCCGCGCGACGAGGGTCAGCAGCCCGACGCCGAACCCGAAGGCGAGGATCGTGGCCCACGAGATCGGGCGCCAGTCATTGGTCACTGCATGAAGGAGCCCGTACACCACGGTCAGGAACGGCTTCGGGGTGGTGGTCAGCATCTGCTCGAGCCGATGCCCGTGCACGATGCGCTCGAAGTGAAGGACCGAGGCGCCGACGTCGAAGCTCACCGGGCCTGCGTGGAGCGGGCGGGTGAGCTCGGTGGCGAGCACGAGGGCCAGCGCCGCCGCGGCCAGGAAGGCAACTGCATCGGACACCCAGGGACGTCGATTCGGCATGCGCGCCATTGTGGCTGACGCGGTATCCGCTTGATCCGCTTCGGCTACGCTTTCTCGATGATGCACGAGGCGGTCGCCGCACCGGAATTCGGCCGCACCAGAGCGGTCGGTTGCGCCGGCGTCGTCGTCGTGATGCCGGACATCCCGCACGCGACGAGGATCACGGCGCTCGTGGAATCGATCCTCAATGGGGAGGTCGAACTCATGCTCGGCAGCCGCTTCCTGGGCGACCCGCCGGCGGGCGGCATGCCGCGCTGGATGCGCGTCGCGAACCGCTACCTCTTCCATCGATCGCGCCTGCGGCGCACGCAGCGGCTCATCCCCAACCGTCCGGCGTGAGCGATCGGCCTGCGCCGTTCGCCGGTCCGCGGGGCGAGGCGAGGAGTAAAGGCGTGGTCGCGATTCGCGTCGCCATTGGACTCGCCATCTCTGTCGTCGCGCTGTGGCTGGCGCTGCGTTCGATCGATCTGGATCGCACGCTAGCCATCCTAGGGCGCGCCGCTCCCGTCGGCATCGCCGTCGTCCTCATGCTCGTCGCGCTCGACGTGGCGCTGCGCGCGCTCCGCTGGGGCCGCCTCATCGCGCCGGTTCGGCCGGTGGCCTGGCAGCGGATGCTGGCGTACATGCTCATCGGCTATTTGGCCAACAACGTCCTTCCGGCGCGGCTTGGCGAGTTTGTGCGCAGCCACTACCTGGGCGACCGGGAAGGGATCAGCCGCGCGGCGGCGCTCGGGACGGTCGTCGTGGAACGCGTCGTGGACATCGCCTGCGTAGTCGTCATCGGGGCGGCCGCGCTCCTCGCCATCCACGGATCGCCGTCGCTGGTCCGCGGCCTGATTATCAGCGCGGTGATCGTGGTGTTGCTCATCGGTGCGATCGTGGTACTCCTGCACGGCCATCGCCTCCCCGGAGCAGAGCGTGCGATCGCCGGCATCGACCACTGGCCGGCGGTGGGGCGCCTGGTCCGCAGCCTCCGCGCGGGCGTGCGGGTCGTGCAGCGGCCGTCGACGCTGCTCGCGGCGACGGGCCTCACGACGGTGGCGTGGCTGGCCTCAGGGTTCATGTTCGTCGCCGCCGCAGCGGCGGTCGACGTGCCGCTCCCGCTGATTGAAGCCGCGATCCTCTCGAGCGCCATAGCCCTCGCCACGGCGATCCCCGCCGGACCGGGCTATGTGGGTACCTTCGAGCTCGCTGGCGTGACGGTTGGCGGTGCACTCGGGTTGACGGCCGATCAGGCGCTCGCCATCGTTCTCCTCGTTCACGCGGCGATTCTGAGTGTCACGACCGTCGGCGGCCTCATCGCGCTGGCACAGGTTCGTCAGTGGCGCGGCCGTTGACCGCGGCCATATCACGTTGACACCTCTTTCTGGGTGGCAGTATCCTCGGTCTTGCCCCCGGTTAGCACTCAAGACAGTAGAGTGCTAATTCGAACCACAACATGACGGACTCAACCTGGATGACTCCGATCTCGAACGACGACACGCAGGCGAACCGCGCCGCCCTCGACCTGAGCGAGCGGCAGCGGACGGTGCTGCGTGCCGTCGTCGAGGACTACGTACTGAGTGCCGTCCCGGTCGGATCCAAGGCGCTTGTCGAGCGCTACCGGCTGCCGGTCTCATCGGCCACGGTGCGCATGGCGATGGCCGAGCTGGAGGCGCTGGGGCTGCTCAGCCACCCGCACACCAGCGCCGGACGCGTGCCGTCGGACCTGGGCTACCGCTACTACGTCGAGACGCTCATGCGCGAGGCGGAGCTCAACCGCTCGGATCGGCTCATGATCCGGCACCAGTTCAGCCAGGTGCAGCTCACCAACAACGAGTGGCTGCGGCTGACGGCGTCGGTGCTCAGTGGCTCGACGCACAGCGCCTCGATTGTCACGCCGGCGCGCTCGCGCCGCGCACGCTTCGGTCACCTCCAGCTCGTGGAGCTCGCCGATCGCGGCCGTCTGCTCGTCCTCGTCCTGGCTGACGGCAACGTCGTGCAGCGGCGGCTCGACCGAACCGGCATGGACCACCTGCTGGGCGACGAGCAGGGACAGCCACAGCTGGACGCCGCCGCCTCGCGGCTGAACGGCCGGCTCTCGGGGATGGACGCCCGCGCCGTTCGTCGCCGCCTGCAGCGGGCGCCGCAGACCGAGGAAATCGACACCTTCGTCGGCGAGATCGTGGCCCAGGCGCTCGAGGAAGAGGACCGCCTGGTGGTGGAGGAGGTCGTGACCGATGGCCTCGTTCATGTGCTCGAGCAACCCGAGTTCGCGGGCGGCGGCAAGGTTCGTGCGATCCTCGACGTGCTGCAGCGCAGCGACTTTTTGCAACAGCTCGTACCGCTGGTCACCCGGCGCGGAGGTGTCCACGTGATCATCGGCCGCGAGAACTCGATCGATGCGATGCACGAGGTGAGCCTCGTCTTCGCGCCGTATGGAACACCCGGGCGGGCACTCGGCCTGCTGGGGGTGCTGGGTCCGACCCGGATGGCCTATCCGCGAGCCATCCCCACGGTCCGCTACCTGGCGGCGCTGCTTGACGAGCTGATCGACCAAGACGCGAAGGACGCATGAACGACGACATGAACGGCGACCCGAAGCCACGGCACCGCACGCGCGGCGAAGAGCGCGTCGATGCAATCAAGACGCCCAGCCGCGTGGAGCTCGCCGAGCGCATCGAGGCGCTCGAGCGCGAGCTCGAGGCGGCGAAGGAGAGCGAGGTGGAGCAGCGAGGCAACTGGCATCGCTCCGCGGCCGACTTCGCCAACTACAAACGGCGGACCGAGGAGGAGCGCGCGACCGTGGTTCAGTTCGCCTCGTCACTCCTCGTCGGGAAGCTGCTGAGCGTGCTCGACGATTTCGATCGCGCGCTTGAAAACGTGCCGCCCGACGCCCACGACCCGTGGGTCGAGGGGGTGCGCCTCACCGAGCGGAAGCTGCGCACGGTCCTCGAAAGCGAGGGCGTGACCCAGATCGAGGCCATCGGCCAGCCGTTCGATCCGAACGTTCACGAGGCGGTCGTCCACGAGGACACCACCGAGGCTCCTGACAACGCTGTCATCGGCGAGCTGCAGCGGGGGTACCGGCTGCATGACCGGGTCCTTCGCCCGGCACTCGTGAAGGTGGCCAACAACCCGCGACATCGATAGAAGAGAAGAAGGTTCACATGGGCAAAATCATCGGCATCGACCTCGGCACGACGAACTCCGTCGTCGCGGTGATGGAGGGCGGGGAGCCCCAGGTCATCAACAACGCTGAGGGCGGCCGCATCACGCCATCGGTCGTGGCCTTCGCCAAGACGGGCGAGCGGTTGGTGGGGCAGGTGGCGAAGCGCCAGGCCATCACCAATCCGGAGAACACGATCTTCAGCATCAAGCGCTTCATGGGCCGCCGGTATGACGACCCGGAGGTGCAGCACAGCAAGGACCTGGTGCCGTACCAGGTCGAGAAGGATCCCAAGAGCGACGGCATCGCGGTGAAGCTCGGCAATGACAAGACCTTCACCCCGCCGGAGATCAGCGCGATGATCCTCCAGAAGCTCAAGGCCGATGCCGAGGCGTTCCTGGGCGAGAAGGTGACCGAGGCGGTGATCACCGTCCCGGCCTACTTCGACGACACACAGCGCCAGGCCACGAAGGATGCCGGGCGCATCGCCGGCCTGGACGTGAAGCGCATCGTCAACGAGCCGACCGCGTCGGCCCTGGCCTACGGGATGGACAAGCAGAAGGAAGAGAAGATCGCCGTCTACGACCTCGGCGGCGGCACCTTCGACATCTCGATCCTCGAGCTGTCCGAGGGCGTCTTCGAGGTGCGCAGCACGAACGGCGATACGCACCTTGGTGGCGACGATTTCGATCAGCGCGTCATCAGCTGGCTGATGGAGGAGTTCAAGCGCGACCAGGGCATCGACCTCTCGAAGGACCGGATCGTCCTGCAGCGCCTGAAGGAGGCGGCCGAGAAGGCGAAGATTGAGCTGTCGAGCACGACCTCGACCGAGATCAACCTCCCCTTCATCACCGCCGATGCGTCCGGCCCCAAGCATCTCGTCACCACGCTGACCCGCGCCAAGCTCGAGGACCTCGTCTCCGACCTGATCCGCCAGACCGAGGGCCCGGTCAAGAAGGCGATGGCCGATGCGAGCATGCAGCCGGGCGACATCGACGAGGTGATCCTCGTCGGCGGCATGACCCGCATGCCGGCCGTCATCGAGGCGGTCAAGAAGATGTTCGGCGGCAAGGAGCCGCACAAGGGCGTCAACCCCGACGAGGTCGTCGCGATCGGCGCCGCGATCCAGGCGGGCGTCCTGGCCGGCGAGGTCAAGGACATCCTGCTGCTCGACGTCACGCCGCTGACCCTGGGCATCGAAACCCTGGGTGGCGTCGCGACCAAGATGATCCCGCGCAACACGACGATCCCCACCTCGCACACGCAGATCTTCAGCACCGCATCGGACAACCAGCCGAGCGTCGACATCGTCGTCCTGCAGGGCGAGCGCGAGATGGCGGCCGACAACAAGAAGCTGGCGACCTTCCGTCTCGACGGTATTCCGCCGGCTCCGCGCGGCGTGCCGCAGGTCGAGGTCACGTTCGACATCGACGCCAACGGCATCCTCAACGTGACCGCCAAGGACAAGGCCACGAACAAGGAGCAGAAGGTGACCATTACTGCGTCGTCGATGCTCGCCAAGGAGGACGTCGACCGCATGGTGCGGGAGGCATCGGAGCACGCGAGCGAGGACGCGCAGCGTCGCCGCGAGGCGGAGTCACGCAACGAGGCCGACGCGCTCATCTTCCAGGCCGAGCGGCTGCTCAAGGATCTCGACGAGAAGCTGAGCGACGAGGAGAAGTCCGAGGTCAACTCACGCATCGCCGCGGTGCGCGAGGCCCTCAACGGGACCGATGCCGGCGCGATCGACTCGACCAAGGATCAGCTCACCGAGGTGCTGCAGCGGGTCGGGACCAAGGCCTACGAGGCCTCATCCGGAGAGGGTGACGGCAACGGCAGCGAGGGCGGTGCCGACGGCGCCACGCCCGGCGAGGAGGGTGCCGCCGAAGGTGCCTCCGAGGACGAGGGCGAGACGATCGAGGGCGAGTACAAGGAAGTCTGACCTCACGCCCCGGGGTGAGCGACGAGCCCCGGCCGCCGCTCGTCCGCGTTGCGGTTGTTTCGGCGCAGGGAGTATGGGCCAGTTTTTTGGCCTAGGCGCCGATTCGGCGATGGACAAGGTCGGCGGCATCTTCGGGCGCTGACCAACGAACGCAGATAACGACAAGGCCGGCCACCTGGCCGGCCTTGTCGCGTGGGACGAGGGAACTACGCCTGGGCGCCCTTGGCCTGGTCGATCCAGCCCTGGACCTGCGCCTCGGAGAGGCCCACCACGCTTCCGTGGCGCTCTTCGATCATCGCCTTCAGCGACGAGGCGGTGCGGTGGCTCAGCTCCTTGATCGAATCGACCCCGATCTTCTCGAGCATCTCGGTGTGCTTCGGGCCAATCCCGCTCAACTTGTGGAGATCGTTCTCCATGCCGGCCATCGGTCGTGTCTCCTTCTCGTTCAACCAGCCGTCTGAGGCTGCGTGCAGTTCGGGCAGCGGCGCGCGGTGTACGGAATCTCCGTCGCGCACTCCGTGCAGGTCTTGGTAGTCGGTGTCTGTTCGACGCCTCGCTGGCGGCGCGCCTCCATGGCGTTCATTGGCTTGACGACGAACAGGAAGATCGCCAACGCTATGAGGATGAATGAGATCAGCGCGTTCAGGAAGATCCCGTAGCGGACCTCGGCATCCCCCACGCTGAACGCCGCGCTGCTGAAGTCGGGCACGCCGATCAGGCCGAGCAGCGGTGTCAGGATGTCAGCGACGAACGAGTTGAGCACCGCTGCGAACGCGACGCCGATGACGAACGCGACCGCCAGCTCGATGACGTTGCCTCGCATGATGAACTCGCGGAATTCCTTGACCACGTGCAAATCTCCAACTGCGCAGGCGCTTGCTTTGGATGGGTCGGAGTATAGGCGTGCTTGTCCGTGGATCTGACGTCATTTGCATCGCCCGCGGTGACGTTCATCGAGCGGGCGCGGCTACACTCAAGCCACAGATGCGACTCGCGACCTGGAACGTCAACTCGCTGAAGGCCCGCCTGGAGCGCGTCCTGTCCTGGACCGAGCGTCACCAGCCCGACGTGCTGTGCCTGCAGGAGACGAAGCTCTCCGACGCGCAGGCGCCGACCATGGATTTCCATGCCCTTGGCTACGAGCTCGTGCATCACGGACCCGGCCGCTGGAACGGCGTCGCCATCGCGTCGCGCATCGGCATCGGTGAGGTCATCGCCGGCATTCCGACCCCTGACGGATGGACCGATGACGGTGGCCGCTTCCTGGCCGCCACCTGTGGACCGATGCGCGTGGCGAGCATCTACGTCCCGAACGGGCGCGTGGTTGATTCGGAGTTCTACCTCCAGAAGCTGGAGTGGCTGGCTCGGCTATCGGCCTGGCTGGATGCCAACGATCCCAAGACCGAGCTCGCGATCTGCGGGGATTACAACGTGGCGCCCGAGGACATCGACGTCTGGGACACGGCGGCGGCGCACGGCGGGACGCACGTGTCGCCGCGCGAACGGGCGGCGGTGGCGAAGCTGCGCGCCTGGGGCATGGTCGACGTCGTGCGCCAGTTCAACCCTGAACCCGGCTACTTCACCTGGTGGGACTACCGCGCCGGAAACTTTCACAAGAACTTCGGGATGCGAATCGATCATGTCTATGTCTCCGAGCCGCTGGGGGCGCGTGCGGTGGCGGCCAGCAGGGATCGCGAGGCGCGCAAGCCCTCGACCTACCCCGGCATCCCGTCCGATCACGCGCCGGTCATCGTGGACTTCGAGCCGTAGCTCTGTCGTCACGTCTGGCCTTGCCCGGCGCGGCTTGGCCAAATGCCCATTAGAAACGACACGTGGCGCGGTCCACCGGCCTCGGCTTAGCCAGATGCGTCCCGTGCAGGGCAGATGGCCGGGATCGACGCCGACCTTGAGCGTGGTTCTCGTGGGAGCCCTGCCCGCGACTGCGGTCCAAGAAGTCCTGATGTGCATCTGGCAAGGTCGGGCACGATCGCGGAGTGTCGGCTGATGCCGCCGGAGCGTATTCTCGCGACGTGGTTCGAGAGGTGACGCCGTACCTGATCGTGGACGGCGGTGCCGCGGCGATCGAGTGGTATCGCGAGGTGTTCGACGCTGTCGAGGTCACCCGGGCGGTCGGGGCGGCGGGTCGGATTGCGCACGCCGAGATCCGCATCGGTGAATCGTCGATCTTTCTCGGTGATGAACACCCCCACCTCGAGGGCATCCTCGGCCCGAAGGGGATCGGCGGCACATCGGTCTACCTCGACATCGAGACCGATGACGTCGCCGCCTTGTTCGACCGCGCGATCGCTGCCGGTGCGACGCAGATTCGCCCTCCGACCGATGCCGCCTTGCCGATCCAATCGGCGAAGGTGCGCGACCCGTTCGGGCACATCTGGCTCATCACGCGCTCCCAGGAAACGTGACAAGGGTCGTACCATCAGCACGTGACGATGGAGCAGCTCATCTCTCTTGGCCTGATGGCGCTGGCGCTCATCCTGATGGGCGTCGTGCTGGGCGCATCGATCATGTGGCGTCGTCAAGGTGGCATGAGCGGCCGCGAATGTGCCGCTTCAACGGGCCGTCACGCTCAATCGGCCATTGCGGTGCACCGCGAGGCGCCTCCTGCGTTGCCTAAGGTCGTCAGGACAGGCCGCTGGCGGTAGCTCGACACGCCAGGCGCGTTACGGTCGTCAGGACCGGCCCGTGGGACAGATGGGCGACGCTGGCCGGCGGCCGCGCGGTCAGCCAAGGCGGCGTAGGGCACCGGCGAGGTCGCGTCCGGGGCGCGTGCGCGGCCAGACCACCTTGGTGGCGCCCACGAAGGACCGATACGCGTCGAGCGCCTCGCGCAGGGCCGGGATGAAGCGCGGATCGTCCATCGGGGCAGCATCGGGCTCGAACCAGATGCCCAGGATGCGCAGAATTTTTGCCTTGCGGTCGAGGCGAGGCTCGATCCGGCCGATGAATCGGTCGCCGTACAGGATGGGCAGGACGTAGTAGCCCCAGCGGCGCTTCGGCTGTGGGACGTACACCTCCCACAGGTAATCGAAGCCCCACAGCTCGCGCAGCATGCCCCGGTCCCAGACGAGCGGATCAAGTGGCGCCAGGAACGTGACCGCCGGCGCCTCGATGGCCGAATGGGCGGATGCGTCCAGGATCGGCTCCTCCTCGGCGATCATGTAGCGCGTCCGCTTCAGTCCCTCGACCTCCACCGGAATCAGGCGTTTGTCATCGACGAGCCGTTGGGTGTGGCGCGCCCGATCGGCGGTCGTTCCGGTGTCGTACATGAAGTCGGCCACGGTGCCGATCGAGGTGGTGAGGCCAACCGCGCGATACCGGCTCAGGAGCCGATGCGTCATGGCGTCCTCCTCCGACTCGCGCAGCTCCAGGAGTTCCGGCGGGATGAGGCGCTCCATGAGGTCGTAGTAGCGCCGGTTGCCATCGCGGCGGCTGATCCCGATGCGCCCGGTCACGAAGAGGGCCTCCATCACCGCGCGGCTGGCGCGGGTCCGCGCCCACCACCAGTCGACCGCGTGGCTGTGCTCGCTGAAGGCGGCGGTCGAGAGCGGCGCATCAGCCTCGAGGCGGGAGAGGACGGCCGCGGCGACCTTGGCCTGCTCGCGCAGGATGCCGTCATCGTTCTCCGGGCCATTCTGCTGCCACGTGATGCGGTAGTGCGGCAGCTCGTGCATCGGCACCATATTCAGGCTCTTGTTGTAGAGCTCGATCAGTCGGCGATCGGGTCCGTAGAGCCAGACATCGCACCATTCGCGCCGGTAGCCCGCGATTCGAGCATGCAGCACCAGGTCGTGGTTGCGGGCGCCGGGCACCTCGAGCGGGTCGAATTGCAGGCTCCCCAGGCGCTCGACGACCGACAGGACCGATTCCGGCTGCGCCGGAAGGCTGCGCGGCGGGGCCAGCAGGTGGCGGCGCACGAGAAAGCGGCGAGCATGGTCGGCGGAGAGCCGGATCGGCGTAGGCATCGGTCAGCGCATGATGCCGCGATGTCCTGACAGCCGCCGTCCTGAATGCGGCGATGGGTAAGGCTGGCACTCTGACACTGTGAGTGCCAATCGGTATACTCCGGCGGGTATGGCGGTGAAGCGGGATTACTACGACGTGCTCGGCGTGCGCCGCGAGGCGGGCGATGAGGAGATCAAGCGTGCCTTTCGCAAGCTGGCGCAGCAACACCATCCGGACGTCGACAAGAGCGATGGTGCCGAGCAGCGCTTCAAGGAGCTGAACGAGGCGTACCGCGTCCTGTCGGATCGGCAGCGGCGCAGCGCGTACGACATGTTCGGCCACGCGGGCGTGGAGGGCGCAGCAGCCGGAGGCGGCTTCGAGGGATTCGGTGGCGGGGGATTCGGGCCATTCGGCGACATCTTCGACGCGTTCTTCGGCGGCACCCAGGCCGGAACGCGCGGTCGGCGCCGCGTCGTGGCGGGCGCGGATCTGCGCTACGACCTGACGATCGACTTCGCCGAGGCGGTCCACGGCGTCATCACCGAGATCAGCTTCCCGACGCTCGTGGCGTGTGGCGCCTGCGAGGGCAGCGGCGTCGAGCCGGGCACGCAGCCGGAGCGCTGCCCCGAATGCAACGGGACCGGCGAGAAGCGGCGCGTGGCACAGACGATCCTGGGGCAGATGGTGAATATCGTCGCCTGCCCACGCTGCAACGGGGAGGGGCAGGTCATCATCACCCCGTGCACGACCTGCCGCGGCGACGGCCGGGTTCGCGAGGAGCGGACGATCCAGGTCGATATCCCTGCCGGCATCGACGCCGGACAGCGGATCGCGCTCGAGGGCCAGGGCGAGGCGGGGCCGCGCGGCGGGCCGGCGGGTGACCTGTTCGTGGCCGTCAGCGTGCGCGACCATCCCGACATCGTGCGGCGCGGCACCGAGCTCTTCGTCGAGCTGCCGGTGACCTATCCCCAGGCAGCGCTCGGCGCGACACTGACCGTCCCGACGGTCGACGGCGACGAAGAGGTCGAGGTGCCGGCCGGGACGCAGAGCGGCAAGCAGATCCGCCTGAGGGGTCGCGGCGTGCCACGCCTGCGCGGCTCGGGACGCGGGGACCAGCACGTGATCGTCAACGTCGTCGTGCCGGCCAAGCTCGGCAAGCGCGAGCGCGAGCTGCTGCGCGAGCTCGACGAGATCAGCGGCCCGGCGGTGGCACCCAAGAACGAGGCATCGATCCTCGAGCGCCTGCGCGACAGTCTCTTCGGCTGAGCGAACGGCGGCCCGATGCGCTGGCTGGAGCTCACCGTGGAGGCCGACGTCGAGGCCGTGGAAGCCGTGAGCGAGATCTTCGGCCGGCTCGGTCGCGGCGCGGCCGTGCGCCCGACGCGCCTCATTCGCGACCCGAACGATGAGCTGGCGGTGCGCGAGGATCCGGCGGCCCCGTACCTGGTCACCGCGCACGTGCCCGACGACGGCGACGCGGCCGCCGCGGTGGATCGAACCGAGCGCGCGCTCTGGCACCTGCAGGCGTTCGGCCTGCGGCCGCTGAGCGAGCTGCGCGTCACGCCGGTCGACGACGCTGACTGGGCCGAGGCGTGGAAGCGGCACTACACGCCGCAGCGCATCGGGCGCATCGTGATCGTGCCGTCGTGGCTCGACGAGCCCATCGGGCCTGACGAGATCGCGTTGCGCCTCGATCCGGGGATGGCCTTCGGCACCGGGTTGCACCCCACCACGCGCGGCTGCCTGACGCTGCTGCAGGGCCTTGGACCGATGCCGAAGCGTGCCCTCGACGTCGGCTCCGGCTCGGGCATCCTGGCCATCGCCGCCCTGGCGCTCGGGGTAGGCAGCGTCGACTGCCTCGACACCGACCCGGTCGCGGTCGAGGCGACGCTGGCCAATGCGGCGGCCAACGGCGTCGCCGATCGGATCACATCAGTGCGCGGGACGCTCTCGACGGCCTCGGCGCAACGCTATCCCCTGGTCCTGGCCAACCTCGTGGCCGCGCTGCTGGTGGAGCTGGCCGAACCGCTCGCCGCGCACACCGAGCCGGGCGGCACGCTGCTCGCCAGCGGCATCATCGCGCCGCGCGCCGACGAGGTCGCCGCCGCGCTGGCCGCCGCCGGCTTCGCCCTCGCCGGGCGGCTCGACGACGGCGAGTGGGTCTCGCTGCGTCTGGTCCGCGGCTGATGCATCGGTTCTTCGTCGAGCCGGGCACGCTCAGCGGGGAGCGCATCGCGCTGCCCGCGCAGATCGCCCACCAGGTGACGCGGGTCCTGCGCCTCCGCGAGGGGGAGCGGATCGTGCTGCTCGAGGATGATGGCCGCGAGGCGGTCTGCCGTCTCGAGGCGGGCGAGCTCGTCGTGGAGACGCGCCGCTGCGCGAACGCCGAGCCGCGCCACCGCCTCGTCGTCTGCCAGGCGCTTCTGAAGGGCGATGCGCTCGAGGGGGTCGTGCGGCATGGCACGGAGATCGGCGTGGCCGCGTTCCAGCTGATCGTCAGCCGGCGCTGCGTGGCGCGTGACCTGAGCGGGCACAAGCTCGAGCGGCTGCGCAGCATCGCTCGCGAGGCGGCGGAGCAGAGCGAGCGCGCCAGGATCCCCGTTGTGGAGGCCCCCAAACCGCTCAGCGCGATGCTCGAAGCCGGCACGGTCGTGCTGCACGAGCGCCTCGACGTCCCGCGGTTGAGCGCAATCGCGGCACCGGGTCGCATCGTCATCGGTCCTGAAGGAGGCTGGGATCCCGGCGAGACCGAGACGATGCAGGCGGCCGGCGTCATTTTCGCCGGGCTGGGTCCCCGGATCCTGCGCAGCGAGTCGGTTGCCCTCGCAGCGGCGGCCGTGGTGTTGAGCAGGTCCGGCGATTTCGCCTAGCCTGTGCGCATGAGCGACTGCCTCTTCTGCCGCATCGTCGCCGGCGAGATCCCGTCAGACCGTGTCCTGGAGGACGACGAGATCATCGCCTTCCGCGACATCAACCCGCAGGCTCCGACGCATGTGTTGGTCATTCCTCGGCGCCACGTCGCCGACGTCGGGGCGCTGACCGATGCCGATGCTGGCCTGCTCTCCGCGCTGTTCCGCGGCGTGCGCCAGGTCGTCGAGACCGAGGGACTGCGCAGCTACCGCATCGTCAGCAACACCGGTGCCGAAGCGGGACAGAGCGTTGACCACCTCCATCTGCACGTGCTGGGCGGCCGCTCGATGGCGTGGCCACCGGGCTGACACCAACCTCAATTGACCCTCGCGGTGCTCGCTGGTACCCTTCGTCGGCTTACGTGCCGGTTGCGGCACGATTTCAGAAGCGGGAAGGAGGCGAGACGTTTGGCAGAAGTCCGCGTGGGCGAAAACGAGTCGTTCGAGAGCGCGCTGCGTCGATTCAACAAGAAGATCCAGCAGTCAGGCATCCTGGCCGAGGCACGACGCCGCGAGCACTACGAGAAGCCCAGCGTGAAGCGCAAGCGCAAGGAAGCCAAGAAGCGAAAGGTTTCCACCCGCGAGTAGCCGCCAGACGCTCCCTCAGCACTCCCGGTGGGCGTACCAAGCACACGAGAGGTGATTGACCGATGACCTCCACGCCGCCCGCCTCCAGATGAGCTCCATGAGCCTCCAGGAACGGATCGAGTCCGCCATGCGCGACGCGATGCGTGCCCGCGACCAGCGCCGCACGCTCACGCTGCGCATGGCGATGGCCGCCATCCAGAACCGGCGCATCGAGCTGCGCCGCGAGCTTGACGATGCCGAAGTTGGCGAGCTGCTCGGCAAGCAGGCCAAGCAGCGGCGGGAGAGCCTCGAGATCTTCCGCGACGCGGGCCGCGAGTCGATGGCCGCCAACGAGGAAGCGGAGCTCGCCATCATCACCGAGTTCCTGCCGCAGCAGCTGAGGAGCGACGAGCTCGAGCAGCTGGTCCGCGCCGCCATCGCCGAGACCGGGGCCAGCGGCCCGAACGACATGGGCAAGGTCATGGCTCGCGTCGCGCCCGCGACGAAGGGGCGCGCCGACGGTCGCGCGTTGTCCGAGCTCGTCCGCCGACTGCTGGCCGCCGGCTAGCGCCCCCGATGTTCATCCCGCGCACGCTCTCCCAGGGCGACCGTCGCATTCCCGGCGGTGCGGTGGTGCGAGCCGTCGGAATCGGCCTGCTGCTGACGCTGGCGCTGACGCTCATTCTCGCGGCCACCATCGGTCCGGGACAGGTCAACCTGCGTGCCGGCCAGGTGGCGCCAGAGACGATCAATGCGCCGAGCAGCATCACGTTCGTGTCCGAGGTGCAGACCGAGGCGCAGCGTGACGCCGCCGCGGCCGCCGAGGAGGACGTCTTTGTCCCGATCCCCGGCGTGCGCATGGACCAGGTCAACGCATTCGACACCGTTGCATCGCGGATCCGCCGCGCCCTCGAGCTGCGCGACAACGGCATCTACAACGCCGAAGAGCTGCCCGCGGCAATCAGCAGCCGCGCCTCGACGCTGAGCGACGCGCAGGTGGCCGTCGCCGCGACGCTGACGCTCGAGCAGTGGGATGCGCTTGCCGCCGTGGGCCGCGCCGCGCTCGACGACACGCTGGCCGACGACGTCATCGACGAGGATCTCGCCGCCGCGCGGCAGCGGCTGCGCGAGTCGATCTCGGCGGACATCGCGCAGCCGCAACGAGAGCTGATGGGTGATCTGGCCGCGCTCCACGTGGAGCCGACCTTCGAGTTCAGTGCGGATCGCACGGCGCAGGCCAGGGAGCGGGCGCGCGCGGAGGTTCCGGACCTCGTGGTCCGGTTGCAGCAGGACCAGAACATCATCAGCGCCAACGAGGTGATCACCGCGGCTGACATCGAGGTGCTGCAGCGGCTCGGCCTGACCCAGGGACAGGGCGGCGCCTCCACGTTCGTCGGATACCTCCTGGCCAGCGCGGTCATCTCGGCGCTGCTGGTGGCGTTCCTGTGGCGGGCGCAGCCGGAGATCTGGTTCCGGAACCGCTCGCTGCTGCTCTTCCTGCTGGTGCTGCTCGTGTCGGCCCTTGCCCTGCGGATCGCGGGCGATCGGACGCTGTGGGCCTATGCCGTGCCGATCCCGGCGGCGGTGATGCTGACCGCGATCCTGCTCGGCACGCCGATCGGTGCGGCGATGACCATCGCGCTCGCCACGGTCGCCGGCATCGTGAACCGCGAGGCACTCGAGGTGACGCTCTACGTGCTGGCCGGCGGCATCGTGGCGCTGCTGGCCATGGTCCACGCCGAGCGGCTCAACGTCTTCTATCGGGCGGGTGCGCTGCTGGCGGTGACGAACCTGGCCGTGGTCGGCGCCTTCGCGCTGCTCCAGCCCAGCGACCTGGCAGCCGTGGCGCAGCTCGCCATCGCGGCCGTCGTCAACGCGGTGCTCTCGGTCCTGTTGGCGGTCGGCTCGTTCGCCGTGCTTGGCAACCTCTTCGGCATCATGACCATCTTCCAGCTCCTGGAGCTCGCCAATCCCTCGAACCGCATGCTGCGTCGCCTCTTGCTCGAGACACCCGGCACGTACCATCACAGCGTCATGGTCGGCAACCTGGCCGAACGCGCGGCCGAGACGATCGGCGCGGATCCGCTCCTCGCCCGGGTGGCGGCCTACTACCACGACATCGGCAAGACCAAGAACCCGCTCGCCTTCATCGAGAACCAGGGCGGCGGACGCAACATCCACGACGACCTCTCCGCCGAGACGAGCGCGCGGATCATCGCCAGCCATGTCCGCGACGGCATCGACCTGGCCTACGAGCACGGGCTGCCGGTGCAGGTCATCGGCTTCATCCCGCAGCACCATGGCACGAGTGTCATGAGCTACTTCCACCAGAAGGCGCTCAGGGAGGCGAGCGGCAACGCGGAGCTCGTCGACGAGAGCCGCTTCCGCTATCCGGGGCCCAAGCCGCAGACCCGCGAGGCGGCGATCCTGATGCTGGCCGATGGCGTCGAGGCATCGGTCCGATCGCTGGACAGCAAGGACGAGTCGAGCATCCGCACCATGGTCGATCGCATCGTCGACGCGCGGGTCGAGGACGGGCAGCTCGATGACGCGGAGCTGACGCTCAGGAACATCGCGCAGATCAAGGATGCGTTCGTTGGCCAGCTGCTGGGCATGTACCACCAGCGCATCAAGTACCCCGACAACGTCGTGCCGCTCGACCGCCGCGAGCAGGCCTGAGTCGCAGCCCCTGGCGGCGGCTTGCGCCGCGCGGCTAGGATTGGGCATGGGCGCAAGCGTCACCTTCCACGATCGCATCGGTCCTGAGCGGCTGGCCGAGATCGTTGAGCCGATGCCGGTCGACGAGCTGCGGCCGCTGCTCGAGTCGGCGGTTGGCGAGACGGCACGGATCGCGCTCGGAGAGGCCGATGTCGAGGTCGAGATCACGCTCTGCGCCGATCCGGAGATGGAGCGCCTGCATTTCGACCACATGGGCGAGCGCGGCCCCACCGACGTCCTCTCCTTTCCGCTGCACGAGTGGTCGCTCGATGGCACGTCATCCCACCTGGCCGATGAGGACGGCGCGATGCCGCCCGGCGTGCCGCTCATGCTCGGCGATGTCGTGCTCGACGTCGACCAGGCGCTGCGCCAGTCGGCCGATGGCGGCTGGAGCGTGGCCGAGGAGCTTGCCCTGCTGGCCATCCACGGCACGCTCCACCTGCTGGGGCATGACCATGCCGAGCTGGAGGAAGAGGGACGCATGCGCGCCGTCGAGCACGATGCGCTTCGGGTGCTGCACCGCCGCCATCACGACGTGCCGTGGCGCCCCGGCTCGCTCTTCGACCGGGGCGGCCACGCGGTCACCTCCGGCAGCTGAGCTACCCCCGCGGCGCCGACGCCCCGGGCTCGAAACGGGCGGCGCTCAGCTCGGGTGGAATCGGGCGGTCGCGCGTGCCCAGCATCGCGTCGACGACGAGGCGCGCCGATGCGGGACCGGTCGAGATGCCCCATGGACCATGGCCGGCGCACACGAACATTCCCTCGCGGCCGGGCAGCGGACCGATGAACGGCCGCCCGTCGACCGACTGCGGTCGCGCGCAGGCACGGATGTCGCGCACCGCCGCGGCGGCGAGGCCGGGCACGAACCCCTCACCGCGCTGCAGGAGGAGTGGCACGGCCTCGGCGGGATCCGGCTCGTCGGGGAAGAAGGTCGAGCCCAGCGTCGCGCGACCGCCGGCGACCGCGAGGCTGAAGAGCGCCTGGCGTTCCCCGGGGACGGACCAGCGCACCGCGCCGCCCACGATCGCGTCGTCGATCTCCGCCTCCTCCATGACGTGGTGCGCGGCGAGCGGCAGGTCGAGTGCCAGCGTCACGCCCCACGTGCGGCGGATCGGTTGCCACCTGCCCGACGGGTCGATGATCGCCGGCGTCCAGGGTCCCGCCGCGACGAGGATGGCGTCCGCGTCGAGGCGCTCACCGGTCTCGAGCACGACTCCGCGTCCGTGCAGCGCGGCCGCGGCACCGACGCGCAGCTCCACGCCGCCGCGTCCGGCACGCGACGCCCACGCCGCCGTCGCCGCGTGCGGCGGAATCGGGTAGGCGGTCTCGAGCCGCATCGCGCTGACATCGGGTCCCAGGCACGGCTCGAGCAGGTCAGCTCGCTGGTGGAACGTCGGGTCGAGGTGGGGGAGGGTGGCGCGAAGCGCATCGGTCCTTGCTCGAAGGCCATCGGCATCGGTCGAGAGCAGGAGCAGGCCGGCGGGCTCGGGCGGGAAGCCGAGTCCGTCCAGGGTGGCGTAGTCGGCGACCGACGCGTCGAAGAGCGGCTCCAGGATCGGGTCGTACGGGTGCTGCACCGCCCCGAGGTTGCGCCCCGATGCGCCGGCACCGATCGCGGTCGCCTCGACCAGCGTGACGCGGACGCCACGCTCAGCCAGCATGGCCGCGGCCGCGCAGCCGATGATTCCGCCGCCGATGACGATGACGTCGCGCATGGACCGTCAGAATACTGTGGCGCGCGTCGCGTTCGTGGACGGCCGAGCATCGAACCAGCAACCGAGGAACGGATTCGCGCACGAAGGAGCAGATCACGTGACAACACCTGACCAGGCAACCCGGACGCAGATCGCGAACATCGAGCGCGCGACGGGCCGCGGCTTCGCCGCATGGATCGAGACGGTTCGCGCCAGCGGTCTCGCACGGCATGGCGAGATCGTCGCGTTGCTGAAACGCGATCACGGATTCACCCACGGCAACGCGAACCTCGTCGCGTTGCGCGCCCTCGACGAGCACGGCTCGCTGCAGGATGACGAAGCGCTGATCATGAGCCACTACGCGGGCAAGAACGCTGGACTGCGACCGCTCTACGACCGGGTCATCGCCGGGGTTCGCGACTTTGGCCCGGACATCGAGCTCGCGCCGAAGAAGACCTATGTCAGCCTGCGCCGCCGCAAGCAGTTTGCCCAGGTCGGCCCGGCGACCGGGGGCCGCCTGGAGATCGGTCTCAACCTGCCGGACGCGCCGGTCGCCGGGCGGCTCGAGGCGGCATCGGGCATGGTCAACCGTCGGGTGCGGATCCAGACGCTGGACGAGATCGACGGCGGGATCCTGGGCTGGCTGCGCGAGGCGTACGAGGGCGCCTGAGCGTCACGGCCGGCGGAACGCCAGCACCGAGATCACGATTCCAGCCACGAGCAGGCCGAGCAGACCCAGGGTGCCCAGCGGCAAGCCCTCGTCCGGATCGGCCGTCGCAAAGCCGGCGGGCAGACGCCATGCGAGGTCGATGCTGCCGGCCATGCCGCTGCCGTCGTTCCACTCGACGCAGACGAAGCGCATCGGTTCCGGCGGCGGCGCACCCGGCCCAGCCCCGAAGTCGCTGGGAACGATGGCGTCGGCGGTGATCCAGACATGGCCGGGCCGGTTCGCTTCGGGTCCGCTGCCGAACTGTTCCAGGCCCAGCGCGGCGAGTGTCGTCGTGCCGTTGAATGCCAGCGACGCCTCGTTGCACGGGGACATCGCCTCCGGATCGACCGGGTTGACGACCGGCAGGGCCGCGCGGGCGGTCCCGCACGCGGACAGGGCGATCAGCATGGCAAGGACGCCGAGCAGACGAGCGAAGCCTCGCATGGGCGCCATGCTACTCGCAGGCCGTTACCATCGCCGCTGAGATGAAGGTGATCTGCGGCCTGGGCAATCCGGGCGAACGCTACCGCCTGACGCGTCACAACATCGGCTTCCGGGTGGTGGAGCTCCTGGCGGACCGATGGGCCCTCACGGGCCAGGGACGCGTGAAGGACGGTGCCGCCCTGCTCGACGCGCGGCGCGACGGGCCTGACGGCAGGGTGCTGCTCGTGAAGCCGATGCGCTTCATGAATGCTTCCGGCGCTCCCCTGCGCGCAGCCATGCGCCAGTCCGAGGCCGACGCGGCCTCGGACCTGCTCGTGATCGCCGACGACGTCGACCTGCCGCTCGGCCGGCTGCGCCTGCGTCGCTCCGGATCGGCCGGCGGCCACAATGGGCTGCGCGACATCATCGCCGCCTTCGGCTCCAGCGAATTCGCGCGCCTCCGCGTGGGCATCGGCCGCGGCGGCGAGACGGTCGACCACGTGCTGGCCACGTTCAAGCCCGACGAGCGCGACGTGGCGACCGAGGCGATCGCCACCGCCGCGGACGCGGCGGAACGCTGGCTGCGCGACGGCATCGACGAGGCCATGAACGCGTACAACGGCGTGGACCTGGACGCACCGATCGCCTGAGCGGCGGTACCATTCGCGGTCCATGTCCTCGTCCCGCGGCGGCGGCGCCGGCCGCGTCGCCGCGCTGATCCACGACCTCGCCGCCGGCACGCCGGCGGCGGGGCGGTTGCGCGTGCCCGCCGCCGCGCGCGCCGCGCACATCGCTGCTCGCCGCTCGGGCGTGCCCGCGACGCATCCGGTGATCGTGGTCGCTCGAACCGAGGACGAGGCGCACCGGCTTGCCGATGACCTCGTGGCCTGGCTTCCCGAGGGCCACGTGCGCGTGCTCGCCGAGCGTGCTGCCCTGCCGCTGGAACGGGCGCTGGTGGAGCACGAGGAGTCAGCCGAGCGGCTCGACGTGCTCGCCGAGCTGGTCGACGCCCGGCGCAACCTGGTGGTCGTGGCGCCGCTGCTGGCGCTCGTGCAGCGGACGCTCTCGCCGGGGCAGCTGCGCGACGGCCGCATGTCGCTGTCGGTTGGCGAGCGCGTCGCGCAACGCGGCCTGCTCACCGCGCTCGTGACCGGCGGCTACGAGGCCGCGGTCGAGGTCAGCGGGGTCGGCGAGTTCGCCAATCGCGGCGGCATCATCGACGTCTGGCCGCCGGGCGCGCCAGAGCCGCTGCGCATCGAGCTGTTCGGCGACGAGGTGGAGTCGATCCGCACCTTCGATCCGGTGACGCAGGGCAGCCGACGGCGTCACGACGCCGCCACGCTGCTGCCGGCAAGCGAGTTCCTGCCGCCATCGGGCTGGGCGTCGCTGCCCGACACGGCCCCGCGGCGGCGTTCCGAGCTGCTCGACGCCGATCTCGCGAAGCTCGAGCAGGGTGACCTGGACGAGGCGGCCGAGACCTGGGCCGCTCTGCTGACCGCCGGCCCGACGACCGCTCATCTGCCCACGGCGGCGCACATCGTGCTCACCGATCCCGGCGAGCTTGCCGGCGTGGCGGATGCGCTCGACGCGCAGGCCACCGAACGGCGCGCCGGCCTGGCCGAGATCGGGGAGCTGCCGGCTGACTGGCCGCTGCCGTACGCCGCCGCGGCCGCGCTGGCCGAGCTCAGCGGGCGCGCCAGCGAGGTGCTCGACGAACAGGACGGCGTGGACGGCGGCTACCACTCGGCACCCCTGCTGGCGGGTCGAGCCGATCAGCTCGGCCGCTGGCTGAGCGATCTCGCGAGCACGCACGGCGGCATCGTCATCACGACCGACCAGGCAAGCAGGGTCGCGGAGCTGCTCGACGAGACGGGCCGGGCGGTCGGGGCCGGCGCCGAGCTGCGCGAGCGTCCGGCGCCGGGTGGTATCGGGCTGGTGCACGGATCATTGACCGGCGGGTTCATCCACGATGTGAGCGGCCTTGCCGTGCTCACGGACCGGGAGCTCTTCGGTGCCTCGCGCGTCCGGCGGCTGACGCCGTCAAAGCGCGTCGTGACGCGCGACCTGATCGGCAAGCTGACGCCGAATGACCTCGTCGTCCACGTCGACCATGGGATTGCCCGCTACGCCGGGATGACGCAGCGCGAATTCTCTGGCGCCACCAAGGAGTACCTGCAGCTCGACTTCGCCGGCGATGACAAGATCTTCCTGCCCGCCGACCAGATCGGGCGTATCACCCGCTACTCCGGCGGCACCGCACCGGGGCTCAGCAAGCTGGGCGGCACCGACTGGGAGCGCACGAAGCGCCGCGTGCGTGCCGCTGCCCAGGACCTGGCCGGCGAGCTGATCGAGATCTACGCCGCGCGTGAATCGGCACCGGGGAACGCCTTCGGGCCCGATACGCCCTGGCAGCGCGAGCTCGAAGATGCGTTCCCGTACACCGAGACGCCCGACCAGCAGCGGACGATCGAGGAGGTCAAGGCCGACATGATGAAGCGACGGCCGATGGACCGGCTGGTGTGCGGCGACGTTGGCTACGGCAAGACCGAAGTTGCCCTGCGCGCGGCGTTCAAGGCGGTGCAGGAAGGGAAGCAGGTCGCGGTCCTGGTCCCGACGACCGTCCTGGCGCAGCAGCACCAGCTGACCTTCACGCGACGCCTGGCGCCGTTCCCGGTCAGGATCGAGATGCTCAGCCGCTTCGTGGCCAAGAAGCGACAGACGGAGATCGTGGCAGGCGTCGAAGAGGGCAGGGTCGACATCCTGATCGGGACGCATCGGATCCTGAGCAAGGACATCCACTTCTCCGACCTTGGACTGCTGGTGGTGGATGAGGAGCAGCGATTCGGCGTCACGCACAAGGAACGCATCAAGGCGATGCGTCGCGAGGTCGACGTTCTGACGCTATCGGCGACGCCCATTCCGCGCACCCTGCATCTCAGCCTGGTGGGGATTCGCGACCTGTCGGTGATCGAGACGCCACCCGAGGCGCGCCTGCCGATCCAGACCCGCATCGCCGAGGACGACGACGGCCTGGTGCGTGACGCGATCAACCGCGAGATCGACCGGGGCGGGCAGGTCTTCTTCGTTCACAACCGCGTCGAGACGATCGAGGCGGCGGCCGAGCGCGTGCGCCGCCTCGTGCCGCGCGCCCGGGTGGCCATCGGTCATGGACAGATGGCGGAGGGGATGCTCGAGCGGGTGATGCTCGACTTCGACGCCGGCAGGTTCGACGTCCTCGTGTGCACCACCATCATCGAGTCCGGGCTCGACATCCCGAACGCGAACACGATCATCATCAGCCGCGCCGACACGTTCGGGCTGGCGCAGCTCTACCAGCTCCGCGGACGCGTCGGGCGCTCGGACCGGCGGGCCTATGCCTACCTGCTGCACCGCCGCGGCACGCCGCTCAGCGCCATCGCCCGCAAGCGGCTGCACGCCATCTTCAGCGCCTCGGATCTCGGGGCCGGATACCAGATTGCGCTCAGCGACCTCGAGATTCGGGGTGCCGGCAATATCCTGGGCGCCGAGCAGCACGGGCACATGGCGGCGGTCGGCTTCGAGCTCTACACCCGCATGCTGGCCGAGGCGGTCGACCTGCTGCGCGGACGCGTTGTCGCGCCCGAGGCGGCACCGGTGCGCCTGGACCTGCCCGGATCCGCCTACCTGCCCGATGCCTACATCGCCGACGCCGGCGCCAAGCTCGAGATGTACCGCAGCTTCGCCCACGTCAGGACCGATGCCGACGCCGAGGCGCTGCGCACCACCTTGCGCGACCGCTTCGGACCGATTCCGGAACCGGTGGAGGGGCTCTTCACCGCGGTCTCGATGCGCATCGCGGCGGAGGCGGCGCATGTTCCCGAGGTCCGCGTCGACGACACGTCGGTGGTGCTGAAATGGCCACGCTTCGACCGCCAGCGGGTTTCGCTGGCGCTCCAGGTCGCCGGCTTCCGCCCCGCGATCGCGTCGAACCAGGTGCGAATCAGCGTGCCGCGCGGCCGCGATCCGGTCGACACCGCGCGCCGCGCGCTCGCGGCGCTGGCCGCGCCGGACGCAGTCCCAGCCGGCCTCTGATACGGCCAATGTGCTACCATGTTGCACATGGATCGAATCGGTATCCGCGAGCTGCGCCAGAACGCCAGCGAGTACATCAGGCGTGCGGCACAGGGCGAAACGATCGAGGTGACCGATCGCGGTCGCCCGGTAGCGCGTTTGTCCCCGCTGCCGAAGGCCGAAAGCGTTCTTGATCGCCTGATCGCCGAGGGAAAGGCAACGGCAGCCAAGGGCGACCTACGTGCCGCCGTGAAATCGCTGAAACCTGCCGCGCCGATTCCCGGCCAGCCGTGGATCTCGCAAATTCTTGACGAGTTGCGCGAGGAGCGGCTTCCCTGACGTGAGCGTCGCTTACCTCGACTCGTCGGCATTTCTGAAGCTCGTATTCGCCGAGCCAGAATCTGCGGCCCTGGCCGAGTGGGTGCAAGCGTGGCCGCAGCAAGCATCGAGCCAGTTGCTTCGGCTAGAAGCATTTCGTGCGGTACGTCGCTTCCGCCCTGACCTGCTCGGCGAACTAAGGGTGTTGCTCACGGGTATTGACCTGGTCACCGTCAGTGACGATCTGCTGGAAACGGCTGGCTCGCTCGAACCGTTGACGCTTCGCGCGCTTGATGCGATCCATCTCGCGACGGCGCTGGCATTACGTAACGATCTCGGCGCAGTCGTCACCTATGACCGCCGGATGATCGAGGCGGCACACCAACTCGGACTTCCGGTAGCCTCTCCAGCGTGACCGAGCCCACACGAGCAACCACTCTTCGTGTCGCAACGATCCGCCACTACCTCGAGGCGCTCCGCGCCAATCAGTTGGTTGCGGCCGCGACAGAGCTGACGCATCGCGAGAGGCTCGCCGACTTCCTTCGAACCGCGGCAAAGGAACTCGGCTTCGGCGCCGTTAACGTGAACGCCGAACTCAGCCTGAAGCTCATCGGCAAGCCGGACTTCCAGGTCGCGAACGCCAACGGTGCGCCTATTGGCTACGGCGAGACGAAGCCCATGGGAACCGCCGCGGTGCGCGAGTCGATCGCGCTGGCTCAGCCGTTGAACGACGCACTGGAATCGGTCCTTGAATCGGTGGCTCCTCTGGGCACCGGCGCGACATGACGAATCGCGAAGGTCACCCTGACGCGGCAGACCGCGTCCGCCTCCGCGAGATCACGCTTGACGACGTCGACCTCGTCGACGCCTGGCAGGCGGATCCGGTCGCGACGGGTGAGTTCAACGATTTCGGCGGCGAATCGCGGACGATCCGCCCCGGCGTGGAAGAGGGCCGCATGCTCCACGAGAACGGCGGAATGCTGATCGTCGAGCGCCTCGAGGATGGCGAGCCGATCGGAACGGTTGGCTGGCACCGGGTGCACTACGGCCCAAACGACCTGTCGCGCGCCTGGAACATCGGAATCAGCCTGGTGCCCGAGGCGCGCGGCCACGGCTACGGCGTCGAGGCGCAGCGTCAGGCGGCCGACTACCTCTTCACGACGACCGATGCGAACCGCGTCGAGGCCTCGACCGACATCGAGAACCTGCCCGAGCAGCGTGCGCTCGACAAGGCGGGATTCGTCCGCGAGGGTATTAACCGCGGGGCGCAGTGGCGCGCCGGGGCGCACCACGATCTCGTGGTCTATTCGAGGCTGCGCGGGGATGCCTGAGCCAGGCGCCAGGCCTCGACCGGGTCGCGCTTGCCCTTGATGCGCACCGGTCCGAGCGCTTCGAGCTCGAAGCTGCGCAGCATCTCGAGCTGCCGATGCGTCTCCGGACCGATGACCGCCTGGCCCGGCTGCGCGGCGGTCATCAGCCGCGATCCCAGGTTCGTCGTGTCGCCGATCGTCGCGAAGCTGCGCCGGTCGGCGCTCCCCACGTTGCCGACAGCCGCTGGGCCGGTGTTGATGCCGATCCGGAAACGCGGCCAGCCTGCGCGCGCAGCGATCTCGTTCGTCGCGTCGAGGATGCCAAGCGCGCAGCGCGCCGCGCGCACCACGTGGTCGGGCTGGTCGACGATGCCGTTGAAGAAGACGAGCACCCCGTCACCGGCGAACTGCTCGATGCTCCCGCCGGCTGTCTCGATGACCGGCACGACGGCACCCCAGAAGGCATTCAGCATGCCGATGACCTCGGTCGGTGCGTGCGTCTCGCTGAACGAGGTGAAGTCCGCCAGGTCCGCGAAGAGCACCGTGACGATCCGCTCGCCACCGCCCAGCCGCCCGGCGTCCGGCTCGGTGCGCAGCCGCTGCGCGACGTGCTGCGGCAGGTAGGGAGCGAACAGCTCGTCGACGCGTTGCACCTCGCGCCCGGCTGCGACGAGCACCTCGATCTCCTCGACCGAGGCGCCGTCGCTGCGGAGGTCGGCGATCAGCCGATCCGCCGGCTCGCCACGCGCCTGGAGCTCCGCGAGCTCGGCGATGGCTCGGCTGTGCCATCGGTCAACCCGTGCCAGCGTGGCTTCCTGGTAGATGGAACGGAAGGTCGCCGCCAGCGAGCCCGTCCGTCGGTACTCGGCGCGGGCCGCGACGGCGATCAGCCCAAACGCGGCGGCCATGAGGAGATGCCACTCCCACCAGCTCAGGTGCCAGCTGCGGCCCAGTGCCACGGCGACGGTCGCCTCGGCCAGAAGCACGAGCGCCGCGACGAGGGCAAGTGCCACCGCGCTGCCTCGCCGGCGCGCGATCCCGAGGTAGCGCCACGCGGCGAAGGCGTAGAGGGCGACGCCGACGGCTGCGACGATGGCGATGGGCCCGGAGACCTGCTCGATGGGCGGCACCGTCCGCAGCGGCTCGAGGCGAAGCAGCGAGACGGCTCCCCACGCGATCATGAGCGTGATGACGCCCCAGCGCAGCAGGGATCTGTAGCGCAGCACGGTGCGCCCTCGCGGCCCGGCGAGCGGGCTGACCGATGCCGCGCTGAAGACGCTGGCGAGGACCAGGCCGACCGGCGTCGCGATCACGAATCCGGCGTTCGCCTCGGGCAGCAGCGCGCCAGGCGTGGCGAGTGCGTGGAGCGCGAGAAAACCGGCGCTCAGGAGGAAGGCGAGGGAGACGAGGAAGAGCCGAGCATCGTCGTGCCGGCTGGCGGCGGCGTTCGTGAAGAGCGCCAGCGCGACGCTGACCGCAGCCGTGCCGAGGACGAGCCAGAAGTGGCTTGGATGGTGCTCCCAGACGATGTCGAGCGCCGGGCGGCCCACGAGCAGGCCCAGCCCCACCAGCGGAAGTGCTAGGGCGACGGCGCCCGGAAGCCATCGGCGCTCGGTCATGGCGCGCCGATTGTCGCATTCGCCCACAACCGCGCGGTCAGGGCAGCGAGACGGTCGTTCCCTCCCGGCGCGAGCGCTCTGCCGCGAAGGCCATGAGGTGGCTCTCCGCCGCCTCCTCGAGCGTGGTCAGCGCCGCGGGGCGCGACTCGCCACGTCGGCGGGCGAGCGCGTGGGCGACGAAGGCCGAGATGAGGCCCTCGTCGCCGCCGTCGTGGCCGACGAATGAGCCGCTCGCCACGTCGGCTCCGAGCGGATCATCGATGGGCGTCGCCGTGACCAGCTCGACCTGGTCTCCGGCGAGGGCGGCGCGTCCCGCGGCGTCGCGTCCCCAGTCCTCGCTGATCGGAGCTCCCGGCGCCGGCAGGAAGCGGCGGAGCTCGATCTCCCCGGTGTCGAGCCGCCCGCGCAGCTCGCCGCGGGTGCCCATGAGCTTGATCGTGCGCGTGTTGTCGGGCGTGAACGCGCTCACCGTCAGCGAGGCCGTCACGCCGTTCGCGAACTCGAGCGTGGCGACCTGGTGATCGGCGACGTCGTTATCGCAACGGTAGACGCAGCGCCCATACAGGCCCTCTCGTAGCGCACGCTCGCGGCCGGCGGGCGAGGTGTCGAAGCTGATCGCGCTCACCGGGGGTCCGTCTGTCAATGCCAGCCGCTCGATGTAGAAGCGCGGCGCGTAGAACGGGCACGTCTCGGCGTGCGGGCAGCCGTCGATGCAGCGCGCCGGTGCGCCGGACGGCACGTTCTCCGCTCGAAAATGACGCAGTCCGCCAGCGGAATGGACGCGAACGCACGGCGCCCCAGCGAACCAGCGCAGCAGGTCGAGGTCGTGGCACGCCTTTGCCAGGAGCATCGGGCTGGCGGTCGCCTCGTTGCGCCAGTTGCCGCGCACGTACGAGTGGGCGAAATGCCAGTAGCCGATGTTCTCGGCGTGGTCGATCCCGATGAGGTTGCCGACGGCGCCTTCGTCCACCAGCCGGTGCAGCGTCGAGAAGAATGGCGTGTAGCGCAGGACGTGCGAGACGGTCACCGAACCTGAGCTGCGGCGTGCGGCATCGCGGACCGCGAGCACGCCCTCCAGCGTGGGTGCAATCGGTTTCTCGAGCAGGACATCGCGCCCGTGCTCGAGCGCGGCCACTGCCGGCTCGACATGCTCGCGGTCCGGGGTCGCGACGATGATCGCCTCGAACGATGGGCGCGGGCTCGTGAAGAGGGAGCGCCAGTCGACGTGGACGTCATCGGGCTCGAGCCCATGCTCAGTGGCGAATCGGTCGCGCTTGTCGGGATCGGACTCGGCGCAGGCGACGACCCGAATTCGCTTCGGATACGCGAGCGCATAGGCGCCATAGGCGCGCCGGCCGCGCTCGCCACAGCCGATGACCGCAACCCGCAGCGGCCCTTTGGGAAACGGTGGCATGAGGCTCAATCTGGTTACTCCCCTCGGGGCGCCTCAGTATGCGTCCTGCCGCCCAGATCGGGGAGGGAGCGCGATGCGGACGATGGACATCGGCCGAGCGCGGCAGCTCAGCCCGGCAGCACTCGCCGGTTCGGATCGTCGCGCCAGGCGAGGTACGAGTAGCCGAAGAGCACGGCGATCATGCTGAAGAGTCCCACCATGAGGATCCAAACAAATGCCTCGGGTGGGAAGAGGACCGTGGTGAGGATCATCGCCACGCCCAGCGCGATGAAGAGGTATCCGCCGAGCCGATGGGTTCGCGTCCATGAGCGCTCACTGGTGAGCGTCCACGGCGTGCGGATGCCGAAGAACCAGTTGCTGCGCGTCTTGCCCAGGAAGTTGCCGATGACGATGAAGAGGACACCAACCCCGATTCCCACGATGCGCACGACGTTCGCTTCGCCGCCGAGCGCGGCCATCACCGCAAACGCGTGCAGCACGGTCATGAAGGCAAGCACGGCGATCCCGATGGCGATGTACGCGGTGCCGGACCGCTCCAGGTTCTGTCGCCGCGGCTCGATGCGCGGAAGCGCCACGAGCAGCGCCAGGACTCCCGCGCTCACGATCGGCAAGCCGAGCAGCGCGGCCCACTTCGGTCCGAAGCCATCCGCCTCGCCGTTCGGGCCCTAGTGCAGCGGGATCTGCGCGTCAGCCGGAATCTGCGGCCACGCCCATGCGCTGACGGCGAGCATGGCGAGCACCAGTGCGCCGCCGATGATGACAAGCCGACGAATTTTCATCTGGTCTCCTCGGAATGTATGCCCAGCGCGCTCATCAGCGATGCCATCGCCGCTTCGAGCACGCTGAGGTTGAGGTGGTATGTGAAGGAGGTGCCGTGGCGGTCGGCCTGCACGAGGTCCGCCTCACGCAGCACCTTGAGATGGCCCGATACCGTCGGCCACGAAAGCTCGAACTGGGCCGCGAGCTCGCCGGCCGTCACATCGCCGCCGCGCAGGATGGCCAGGATGCGGGTGCGCGTGGGGTCGGAGAGGGCTCGGTACACGTCGTTCATTTTTCTTCGGCATCTGCCTAATTAGGAATCTACCGAACCATAACATGCCGAGTGCGACGGCGCAGGCGTATACTTGGTGGGCAACTTTCGACCCGGGACGGGCGCACCCGTCCGGCGCCGACTTCTCACCGATGCCGCGCTGGCGCGTGGCCACGACAAGGAGGCGACCGTGACGTCCCATCCATCTTCCCCTCTCCCCAGCGCTCGCTCCACGCTGCGCGTCGGAGACCGCTCGTACGAGCTGTATCGCCTCGACGCCAGTGGTGTCGCGGACCTGGCACGCATGCCCTACACGGTCAAGGTGCTGCTCGAGAACATGCTGCGCGGCGCAGCCACACAGCCCGACCTGGTGAGTGGCGACGATGTTCGTGCGCTTGCCGCCTGGGATCCGACGCAGCCGGCCGAGTACGAGCTGCCGTTCATGCCTTCGCGGGTCATCCTGCAGGACTTCACCGGCGTGCCGTGCGTCGTCGATCTGGCCGCCATGCGTGACGCGGTGGCCGAGATGGGCGGCGATCCGTCGCGCGTCAATCCGCTCGTGCCGGCGGATCTGGTGATCGATCACTCGGTGCAGGTCGATCAGTTCGGCACCGAGGCTGCGTTCCTCATCAACGTCGAGCGTGAGTACGAGCGGAACGGTGAGCGCTACGCGCTCCTGCGCTGGGCGCAGCAGGCCTTCGCCGACTTTCGCGTCGTCCCGCCGGGTACCGGCATCGTGCACCAGGTCAACCTGGAGTTCCTGGCCGATGTGGTGACGGCGCGGGATGGCGTTCTCTTCCCCGACACGCTGGTCGGCACCGACTCGCACACGACGATGGTCAACGGGTTGGGCGTCGTCGGCTGGGGCGTGGGGGGCATCGAGGCCGAGGCCGCGCTGCTGGGCCAGCCGCTCTACCAGCCGATGCCGATCGTCGTCGGGTTCCGTCTCGACGGCGAGCTGCCATCGGGCACGACCGCCACCGACCTCGTCCTGACCGTGACCGAGATGCTGCGTCGCCACGGCGTGGTCGGCAAGTTCGTGGAGTTCCACGGCCGCGGCCTGTCGACCCTGGGCCTGGCCGACCGCGCCACGATCAGCAACATGAGCCCCGAGTTCGGCGCCACAGCGACGCTCTTCCCGGTCGACGACGAGACGCTGCGCTACCTGCGCATGACCGGGCGCCCCGAGGATGTCGTGGCCCGCGTCGAGGCCTATGCGAAGGCGCAGGGCATGTTCCGGACCGATGAATCGCCCGAGCCACACTTCAACGAATCGCTCAGCCTGGATCTCACCACGGTCGTGCCGTCCGTCGCGGGTCCGCGACGTCCGCAGGATCGCGTGGCCCTGACCGACCTGCGCGACAACTTCCGGGCAGCGTTCCCCGACGGTCTGCACGTCCACGACGGCGAGCCGATCGCCCCGGCGCCAAAGCGCGAGCTGACGCCCGTCGACGAAGCATCGGACGAGTCGTTTCCGGCGAGTGACTCGCCGGCGATCGTCAATGGTGTCAAGCCCAGCAACGAACCGGCGCCGCCGGCTCGCGTGCTGCGTGAGCTGCCCGACGGCGCGCACTACAAGGCAGCCACGCTGGAGCAGGACGGTGAGACGCTCAAGATCCGCTCCGGCTCGGTCGTGATCGCCGCGATCACCAGCTGCACGAACACGAGCAACCCGAGCGTGATGGTCGCTGCCGGTCTGCTGGCGCGAAATGCGATCGAGCGCGGCCTGAGCGTGCCCTCCTACGTGAAGACGTCGCTCGCCCCGGGGTCGCGCGCCGTGACCGACTACCTGGCCGTGGCGGGGCTCATGGAGCCGCTCGAGGCGCTGCGCTTCAACCTCGTGGGTTACGGCTGCACGACCTGCATCGGCAACTCCGGCCCACTCGCCGAGCCGATCGCCGCCGCGATCGAGGAGAGCGACCTGGTCGGCGTCGCGGTGCTGTCGGGCAATCGCAACTTCGAGGGCCGCATCCACCCGCTGGCCCGTGCCAGCTATCTCGCCTCGCCGCCGCTCGTGGTCGCCTTCGCGCTGGCCGGCCGCATCGACATCGACATGACCAGCGATCCACTCGGCACGGATCGGGATGGCAAGCCGGTCTACCTCGCCGACCTCTGGCCCTCACCGGCCGAGGTGGCCGAGACCGTCGCCCGCGCGGTGTCCGCCGAGGTGTTCAGCCGCAACTACGCATCGGTCTTCGACGGTGACGATCAGTGGCGCGCGCTGCCGGTCCCGGCGGGCGACCGCTACGCCTGGGATGACGCCTCGACCTACGTCGCCAGGCCGCCCTTCTTCGAGGACCTGCAGCCGGAGCCGGCGCCGATCGCCGACATCCACGCCGCGCGCGTGCTGGCGATGCTGGGCGACAGCGTGACGACCGATCACATCAGCCCCGCCGGGTCCATCGCTCGCACCTCGCCGGCCGCCGCATGGCTGATGGAGCGTGGCGTCGAGCCGCGACAGTTCAACAGCTACGGGTCGCGCCGCGGTCACCACGAGGTGATGATGCGCGGCACCTTCGCCAATATCCGGCTCCACAACCTGCTCACGCCCGATGCCGAAGGCAACGTGACCGAGCACCTGCCGTCGGGCGAGCGCATGAGCATCTTCGACGCGTCGACACGCTATCGGGCCGACGGCACGCCGCTGGTCGTGCTGGCCGGCAAGGAGTACGGGTCGGGCTCGTCGCGCGACTGGGCCGCCAAGGGCCCGATGCTGCAGGGAGTGCGGGTCGTGATCGCGGAGTCGTACGAGCGGATCCATCGGTCCAACCTGGTCGGGATGGGCGTGCTTCCGCTGCAGTACCTGGCCGGCGAAAATGCCGCGTCGCTGGGTCTCACCGGCCGCGAGTCGTTCACGATCGATGGTGTGGCCGATGCGCTGCGCCCGCATGCGGCGGTCGTGGTGCGCGTCACCGGCGAGGACGGCGCCCAGCGCTCGTTCCGCGCCATCTCGCGGCTGGACGGCCAGATCGACGTCGAGTACTACCGCAACGGCGGCGTGCTGCAGACGGTCCTGCGCCGCCTGGCGCGCACGAGCTGATCGAGCCTGCGCGAGTGATTGCCCGAGCGCCAGCCGTCCCATCCTGGCTGCCATCGTTGCCGGGCGCCCACCCATCGGGCTAGACTCTGCCGGCACCGATTTGTGCCGCCCTGCGCTGGAGTCCTTCGTGACCGTCACTTCCATCGACGACCTGCGTGCCCGCATTCGTGAAGTCCCCGACTTCCCGAAGCCGGGGATCCTGTTTTACGACATCACCACGCTCCTCAAGGAACCCGAGGCGTTCCGGGCGGTGATCGACCAGATGGCGGCACAGGTGGGCGACGCCAAGGTCGATATCGTGGTCGGGATGGAGTCGCGCGGGTTCATCTTCAGCGCCCCGCTGGCCTATCAGCTGCATGCGGGGTTCGTCCCGGTGCGCAAGCTCGGAAAGCTGCCCGCCGAAACGATCGAGGTCGAATACGACCTCGAATACGGGACCGCCACGCTCGAGATTCACAAGGACGCGATCGAGGAGGGCCAGCGCGTCCTGATCGTCGACGACCTGCTCGCCACCGGTGGCACCGTGATGGGCACGATCGAGCTCGTGCGCCGGTTGGGTGGCGAGGTCGCTGGCCTGTCGTTCATGGTCGAGCTGACCGCACTGCGCGGCCGCGACAAGCTCGGCGAGTTCGACATCCACAGCCTCCTCAGCTACTGACGTCCAGAGCAGGGCGGTCGATCGAGCGCCGCATGGCCGTCGCCGAGACACTGGGGCCGCGTGCCCATGCCGTCGCCGATCGCGATGCGCTCGCCGCATTCCTGCGCACCGATCGCCGCTACGCCGCCTACGCGCTGGGTGACCTGGACGGTCCGAACCGCTTCCGCGTGGCGTGGGGCATGGCGTACGACCGCGCGGGCCAGGCACTGGCGCTGGGCATGCACCACGAAGGCCTCGTACCGCAGCCGCTCTTCCTCATGGGTGATCCCGATGGATGCCGCGCCATCCTGGCCGATGTCCTGCGCCCACGCGACGCGTACTTCCAGGCGACGCCGCTGCTCGAGGCATCGATGCGAGAGCACTACGAGCTCGACGCGCCGCTGGCGATGCTGCGCATGGTGGTCGACGGCGACGGGTTCCGTCCCTTCGCCGGACCCGCCGAGCGGCTCGGGCCGGCCGATACCGAGGATCTGAACCGGCTCTATCAGCTGGGCTTCCGCACCGGCTTCCCGCCGTCGATCTTCGACGATGGCATCTACTACGGCGTGCGCGTCCGGGGCCGCCTGGTAAGCGCCGCGGGAACCCACGCGCTGAACGCACGCGAGCAGGTCGCGGTCGTGGGCAACGTGATGACTCACGCCGACTATCGTGGGCACGATTTCGCGAAGATGGTGACGAGCGCCGTCACCGCCGAGCTCCTGGGCCGCGTCGAGGACGTGGTGCTCAACGTTCATGCTGACAACGCTCCGGCCATTGCCGCCTACGATCGGCTCGGCTACGTCACCCACTGCCAGCTCATCGAGCGGCTCGGGCGACGGCGCTCCGGTGGCTGGGGCCTCATGCGACCGATACGAGAGGCGATTCGACTGACATGGCCACGCGAACCGAGGTGACGCAGGCGGACGTCGCCGACATCGGTCTTGCCGAACAGGGCAAGCTGAAGATCGAATGGGCGGACCGCCAGATGCCGGTCCTGGCAGGCATTCGCGAGCGCTTCGCCGCCGAGCGACCGCTCGAGGGCTGGCGCATCAGCGCATGCCTGCACGTGACGTCCGAGACGGCGAACCTGGTGATCGCGCTGAAGGCGGGCGGCGCGGACGTGGTGCTCTGCAGCAGCAACCCGCTCTCGACGCAGGACGACGTCGCCGCCTCCCTCGTGGCGCACCACGAGATCCCGGTCTACGCCATCAAGGGGGAGGACCGCGACAGCTACTACGCGCACATCGCCGCGGCGCTTGACCACCATCCGCACGTCACCATGGACGACGGCGCGGACCTGGTGAACGAGCTGCACACGCGCCGCACCGAGCTGCTGGATGAGGTTCTCGGCGGGACCGAGGAGACCACGACCGGGGTCATCCGCTTGCGCGCCATGGCCAACGCCGGCAAGCTGCGCTTCCCCGTGGTGGCGGTCAACGAGGCGCTGACCAAGCACCTGTTCGACAATCGCTACGGCACCGGGCAGAGCGCCATCGACGGCATCCTGCGCGCCACGAACGTGCTCTTCGCCGGGAAGAGCGTGGTGATCGGCGGGTACGGCTGGGTGGGACGCGGCATCGCGTCGCGTGCCCACGGCATGGGCGGCAACGTCATCGTGGTCGAGGTCGACCCGGTGCGCGGCATCGAGGCGGCGATGGACGGCTATCGCGTCATGAACGCCGCCTCGGCCGCAGCGGAGGGCGACATCTTCATCAGCGCCACGGGCAACCTCAATGTTTTCGGGGCGAAGCACTTTCCGCTGATGCGCGACGGGGCGATGCTCGCCAATGCCGGCCACTTCAACGACGAGTTCGAGCTCGGCGCGCTCGAAGCGCAGTCCGCCTCGAATCGCGAGGTGCGCCCCTTCACGCGGGAGTACCTGATGCCCGACGGTCGACGCATCTACGTCTTGGCCGATGGGCGCCTCGTGAACCTCGGCGCCGCTGAGGGGCACCCGAGCCTGGTGATGGACATGAGCTTCGCCAACCAGGCGCTCGGCCTCGAGTGGCTCCGCGCCCACGCCGCGGAGCTCGAGCCGAAGGTGTACGGCATTCCGGAGAAGATCGACCGCGAGGTCGCGCGCCTCAAGCTGCTGAGCATGGGGATCGAGATCGATGCGCTGACCCCCGAGCAGGAGGCGTACGCAAACTCCTGGGAGTCGGGCACCTGAGCGGGCGCTGGTCGGCCGGCGCGAGCGGAGCCGCTGCTGAATGAACCGTCGCAGCTCCGGAAGCGTAGGGACTGGTGCATGAATATCGCACCGTCCGGCCCGGGCATCGTCATGGTGCTCGACTGCGCCGACGGGCCGCGCCTGGCCGAGTTTTGGAGCGCCACGCTCAACTACCCGATCACGCGCCAGGTCGAGCAGTTCACGATCCTGCGACCGGTTGATGACGCCGATCCGCGCCCACAGCTCATCCTGCAGCAGGTTCCCGAGCCGAAGGGCGTGAAGAACCGGATGCACATGGATCTGCACGTCGGCGACGTCGAGGGCGAGGTGAGCCGTCTGCTGGGGATCGGCGCTCGCAAGGTCCAGGAGCAGCCGAACTGCCTGGGCGACTACTGCTGGTACCTGCTGGCCGATCCGGAGGGCAACGAATTCTGCGTGGCCCCCGCCTGACGATCGACGCAGACGGACACGCCGGTGCGGCGATATCCTCTCGGGGTGCTTGGCCCCGCCCACGCTGACCGCCGGCGCTCCGGACCCCGAAGCGCCGTCCCGATCCTCATCGGTCTTGTCCTGCTGGCGGTCGTCTGGCTCATGCCAGACCTCGCGCCACGCGAGTCGTTCCCGGTCCAGGGCGAGTTGCAGGTCCGTGCCCGGGTGCTCGAGCCGCCCGCCGCGCCCGATGCCCAGGGCGTGGTCACAGCCCGGGTCGAGCTCCTGGAGGGCGAGCGCAGCGGCGAGCAGGCCGACGCGTTGGTGCAGGGCGGCACGATGGGTCCGGGCATCACCGGCGTGCCGATCGAGTACCGCGCCGGCGACGAGGTGATGGTCTCGATCTTCACCGGCCCCGCCGGGGGCGGCCAGATGCAGATCTCCGACGCCTGGCGTGTCCCCGTTCTCGTGGCGCTTGGAGCGCTCTTTGCGCTCGCTGTCACGCTGGTGGGCGGCTGGCGGGGCGTCGCGTCCCTGCTGGCGCTGGGGCTGACGCTGCTCGTGGTCGTCAGGATCGTCGTGCCGCTCGTGCTGCGCGGCTGGGACCCGGTGCTGCTGGCGGTCGTCGCGGCGGTGGGCCTGACGGTCGTCTCGCTGCTCCTGACCGAGGGCGCGCGCCGCGCGACGCTCGCGGCCATGATCGGCACCGGCCTGGCGCTGGCGCTCACCGGGGCGCTGGCCGCGGCGTTCTCGGGCCTGGCTCGTTTCTCGGCGCTCGGCGGCTCCGAGGAGATCGGATTCCTCATCCCGCTGCTGGGCGAGCGCCTGGACGCGCGCGGCCTGCTGCTGGCTGCAACGATCTTCGGGGCGCTCGGCGTGCTCGACGACGTGACGATGACCCAGGCCGCCACCGTGGAGCAGCTCGCGCTCTCGGACCCGGGAGCAGGGCGTTGGCGTGTCTTCGAGCGCGCGATGGAAGTTGGCCGTTCGCACATCGCGGCGGTCGTCAACACGCTGGTGCTGGCCTACCTGGGGGCCGGTCTGCCGCTCCTGCTTCTTTTCGCGGTGGGCACGCAGGGAGCCGCAACGGTGCTCAACGCCGAGATCGTGGCGGTCGAGGTCGTTCGCGCCCTCGTGGGCAGCATCGGCATCGTGGCAGCCGTCCCGCTCACCACCGCGATCGCGGCCTGGCTGCTGCCGCGCCGATCAACCGGGGAGCTCGCGCCCTCGGCACCCGGACCATCGGTCTGACGGTACACTCGCAGCCGTGAAACGCGACGAGACGATCCTGTTCACCTCCGAATCCGTGACGGAGGGCCATCCCGACAAGCTGTGCGACGCGGTCGCGGACGCGATCCTGGACGACGTCCTGAGCAAGGACCCGGCGGCACGCTCCGCGATCGAGGTGGCCACGACGACCGGGCTCGTGTTCGTCCTCGGTGAGCTGACCACCGAGTCGTACGTGGACGTGCAGAGCGTCGTGCGCGAGACGGTCAAGGAGATCGGCTACGACGACTCGCGCCTGGGCTTCGATTGGGAGACGTGCGGCGCCATCGTGGCAGTCAAGGAGCAGAGCCCCGATATCAAGCAGGGCGTTGACGCGTCACTCGAGGCGCGCGAGGGCACCGAGCCGATGGAGCTTGGCGCCGGCGACCAGGGGATGATGTTCGGCTACGCCAGCGACGAGACCGATGAGCTGATGCCGATGCCGATCGTGCTGGCGCATCGCATCGCGCGACGCCTGGCGGAGGTGCGCAAGGATGGCACGCTGCCCTTCCTGCGCCCTGACGGCAAGAGCCAGGTCACGATCGAGTACGGGTCCGATGGTCGACCGCAGCGTGTCCACACCGTGCTCGTCAGTACGCAGCACGATCCGGAGGTCGGCTCCGAGCAGCTGGCCGACGTCGTCCGGCGCGAGATCGTGGAGGCCGTCATTCCGCCGGAGCTGCTCGACGCCCGGACACGTCACCTCGTCAACCCGACCGGGCGCTTCGTCGTCGGTGGACCGATGGGGGACTCGGGCCTCTCCGGACGCAAGATCATCGTCGACACCTACGGCGGCATGGCGCGCCACGGCGGCGGCAGCTTCTCCGGCAAGGACCCCACGAAGGTGGACCGATCGGCCGCCTACGCCGCGCGGTGGGTCGCAAAGAACGTCGTGGCGGCCGGCCTGGCGCGGCGCTGCGAGCTGCAGCTGGCGTACGCCATCGGCGTCGCGCAGCCGCTGGCCATGAACATCGACACCTTCGGCACCGGGTCGATCGACGACGCGCGCATCCTGGCGCTGGTACGCGAGCACTTCGACCTGCGGCCCGGGGCGATCATCGAGGCGCTCGACCTGCGGCGCCCGATCTACCGCCCCACAGCGGCCTACGGTCATTTCGGACGCCCCGACCTGGACCTGCCCTGGGAGCGCATCGACCGCGCGGACGCGCTGCGTTCCGCGGCGACGGCCTGAGCTGAGGGATTTGGCCGGAGCGATGCACCGGCACGACGAGGGACACGAGCACCGGCACACCTCGCCGCGCCCAGAGCCACGCGCGCGCGGGCGTCGCGGCTGGATGGCGCAGCTCGTCGGTTGGACGAGGGGCGTCCGCGCCGGCCCGCGCGGTGGCGGCCCGACGCCACTTACCGCGGCCGAGCGCCGCGGCGAGCTGGTGCGGGCATATCTCGCAGCGGAGGGGGAGGGCGACCACCGGCGCGCCGCGGCGGCGGCCACGACGCAGCTGGAGCGAGCCGCCGCCGATGGACTGTGGACGGTCGCCGATGCATGGGGCCATCGCGCGCTGTGGCACTACGAGCGCGCCGGTATGGAGCTGCATGCCACGCGCGCCGCTCGGCGGATCGCAGACGTTCGCCTCGTGGGCGGTGATGCCGCCGGCTCGCGACGCTACTATGCCGAGGCGATCAGCGAGGCGCGCGACCTCGGGGCCGAGCGCGAGGAGGGCCTCGCGGCGCTGGGGCTGGGGCGCGCGCACCTGCAGCTGCGACGGGTCGGCGAATCCCGACGGCTGGCGCAGATTGCGATCGACCTGCTGGAGCGTTGCCGCGCCCCCGCGGACGAGATCGCCGCCGCGCGCGCGCTGCGCGGCACGGAGAAGCAGGTCACGATCGAAGGGATCAGCGAATGAGCGACGAACGCGAGATGCATGTCGGGATCATCGGTGCCGGCGTGATGGCCGAGGCCATGATCGCGGGCCTGCTTGCCAACCACGCGGTGAGCGCGGAGCGGCTTGTCGCCTCGCATCCACGAGTCGAGCGGCGCGAGACGCTGGTCGAGCGGCATCACATCGGGGTCGTCGGCGGTAATGTCGAGGCGGCCCACGATGCCGAGATCGTCGTGCTGGCCGTGAAGCCGCAGATGCTCGCCCGCGTCATGGGCGAGCTGCGCGGCCGGCTGCGCGACGACCAGGTGGTCCTCTCGATTGTCGCCGGGGCCAAGCTCGGCACGCTGTCGCGCGGCCTGGGCCACGCCGCCGTGGTACGTGCGATGCCGAACACGCCGTCGCAGATTCGTCGCGGCATCACGGTCTGGGCCGCCTCGGCGGCCTGCAGCGAGCGCCAGCGAGAGCACGCACGCGCCGTCCTGCGCGCGCTGGGGGACGAGCGCCAGGTCGAGGACGAGGAGTTCGTGGCGATGGCCACCGCCCTGTCGGGTACCGGACCCACGTACCTGTTCGCGATCATGGAGGCGCTCATCGACGCCGGCGTGCACATGGGCTTCCCGCGCCAGCTGTCGCACGATCTCGTGGTGGCGACGCTCGTCGGCTCCTCGGAGTACGCCGCTCAGTCGGACCTGCATCCGGCGCAGCTGCGCAATGCGGTGACATCGCCCGGCGGCACCAGCGCGGCGGCGATCTACGAGCTCGAGAAGGGCCGATACCGCACGGTCCTGTCCGATGCGGTGTGGGCGGCCTACCGGCGCACGCAGGAGCTCGGCGACCGCCTCGAACACGATCTCGAGGGCGGCTGATGTTCGCGGTCATCATGGCCGGTGGTTCGGGAACGCGGCTCTGGCCGCTGTCGCGGCGCGGGACCCCCAAGCAGCTGTTGCCGCTCACCGGCGATTCGTCCCTGTTGCAGCAGACGGTCCGTCGCACCTCCGCCCTGCTGAAGCCCGAGGACATCTACGTCATCACCGCCGCGGCGCATGTGCGCGCGACGCGCGCGCAGCTGCCACAGCTGCCCGAGGACAACGTGCTGGGGGAGCCGCTGGCGCGCTCGACCGCCGTCGCCGCCGGCCTCGCCACGGTGCTCGCGCGACGCGAAGAGGACGAGGTCGCCATCGTCTTGCCTGCCGACCACTTCGTCGCCGATCCGGATGCCTTCAGCGACGGCCTGCGCGAGGCGGCACGTGCGGCTGAACGCGGCTACCTGGTGACGCTTGGCGTCGTCCCGCAGCAGGCGGCGACCGGCTACGGCTACATCAAGGTCGGCGCGCCGTTCCACGAGGCGAGCAGCACCGCGCCCGTCGAGCGCTTCGTGGAGAAGCCCGATGCCGCGACGGCGCAGGCCTACCTCGACGAGGGCGGCTACCTGTGGAATGCGGGCATCTTTGTGTGGCGCGTGTACTCATTCCGCCAGGCGGTGCAGCGCTACCAGCCACTGTTGGACGAGGCGCTGACCGCGATCGCAGCGATGCATCGCATTCCCGGCTGGATGAGCGACGTTCGCGACATCCTGGAGCCGATCCCGGCCATCACCA
Organism: Chloroflexota bacterium; assembly: GCA_039933775.1. Lineage (GTDB taxonomy): Bacteria > Chloroflexota > Limnocylindria > QHBO01 > QHBO01 > JBDTNK01. Next base: position 69,814 of record JBDTNK010000002.1, read on the forward strand.
TCGACGTCGGCATCGCCGAGCCTGCAGCGGCGGAGGGGCGCATGGCGGTCGTGCCGCTCGACGCGGGCTGGAGCGACATCGGCTCATGGTCATCGCTGCTCGAGGCGCTCTCCGCGCGCGAAGGAAAGTCGCTCGTGGCCAGCGGCGAGCACCTGGATCGTGACTCGCATCGCGTGCTGGTTCACGGCGGTGATCGGCTGATCGTCACCGTCGGGCTGCAGGACGTGATCATCGTCGACACCCCCGATGCGCTCCTGGTCTGTGCCCGGGACCGGGCGGAGGAGATCAAGCCGGTGCTCGACCAGATCGCCCGGGCCACCGGCGACCGCTATCTCTAGCACCGGACGCATGGTCGAGCCCCCCGCGGCGCGCAGCAGCCCGCCGCCGGCGGCGCAACAGGAGGAGCGCGTTCGGTTCGCCTGGGCGGCTCGCATCTTCGGCCGGCTGCTCAGCGTGTACGTTCGCTTCGTGGCGCGCACCAGCCGCGTCACCGGCGGCCCGGTGACCCAGGGACCGACCGTGCTGGCCTTCTGGCACGAGTCCAACCTGGCGGTCGCCGCGATCGTGATGAAGCTGCGGGCCGACCGGCACATGGTGACCTTCTCGACACGCGGCTTTCGTGGCATCTCCATGAACGCGATGCTCGACGGCCTCGGTGCCGCGGTCATGGCCATGCCGCCGGAGGGACCCCGGGGGCGAGCCGAGGCTGCGCGCCTGACCGCGGAGACCGCCCGCCTGGCGCGCCTGGGCTGGGCGGTGGTCGTGAGCTGCGACGGGCCGTTGGGGCCGCACCGGCTCGCGAAGCCCGGCGCGCTGATGGTGGCGCGCGAAGCGGGGATCCCGATCGTGCCATGGGCCGTCGCCTGCCGACCGACGCTGCGTCTGGCGGGAAGATGGGATCGTCAGCTCGTCCCGCTGCCCTTCGGGCGGCTGCGCATCGAGGAGGGGCGGCACATCGAGCTGGGCGCGCGGCAGCCGATCAAGCCGCAGCTCGCCGTGCTGCAGGACGAGCTGACGCGCATCGCGGAGCTGTCCGATCGCCGCATGGCCTACGATGGACGGCCCACCGCCACGTAAACGGGTGCCCGTGACGAAGATCAAGTTCGGAACCGATGGCTGGCGCGCCGCCATCGCCGAGGACTACACGTTCCATAACGTCCGTCGCTGCGCGCGCGGCGTCGCCGAGTATCTGCAGCAGAACGGCGCCGCGGATCGCGGCGTGGTCGTGGCGCACGACCGTCGCTTCGCGAGCGAGCATTTCGCGCGTGCCTGCATCGAGGTCCTCGCGGCGCACGACATTCACAGCTTCGCGCCGCCCGAGGCGGTGCCGACGCAGGTCGGCAGCTTCTTCACGCGCGAGATGAACGCCGGCGCGGGGATCGTCATCACCGCCAGCCACAATCCGTGGACGGACAACGGCTTCAAGGTCAAGGCCGATACCGGCGGCGCCGCGGCGCCGGAGATGCTCGAAGCCATCGAGGCCACGATGAACACGCATCCCGAGGACGAGCTGCCGCCGCGGCGCGCGTACGACGAGGCGGAGCAGGCGGGGCTGGTCGAGGTCTTCGACCCGTATCCGAAGTTCCGCGCGCAGCTCGAAAGCATCGTCGACATCGACAGGATCCGCGCCGCGGAGAAGCGCGTCCTGGTCGAGCCGCTGTACGGCAGTGGCGCCGGCTGGTTCACGCGCCTGCTGGGCGATGGGCGGCTCACCGTGCGCGAGCTGCACACCGAACGCAACCCGTATTTCGGCGGTGTGAACCCGGAGCCGATCCGCCCCAATATCGACGAGTGGCTGGCCGAGATCCCGCGCTGGGGCGCGGACATCGGGATCGCCTTCGACGGGGATGCGGATCGAGTCGGCATGGCGACCGAACAGGGCGTCTTCGTCAACCAGCTGCAGGTCTACGGCCTGCTGTACTGGTATCTGCTCGACGTGCGAGGCACCATCGGTCCTGCGGTCTACACGGTCACGACGACCTCCATGGCGAAGCGGCTCGCCGAGCTGTATGGCACCCAGGCATACGAAACGGGCGTGGGGTTCAAGTTCGTGGGGCCAAAGATGACCGAGACACAGGCGGTCATCGGCGGCGAGGAGTCGGGCGGATTCGGCTTCGGGATGCACATCCCCGAGCGTGACGGCCTGGCATCGGGCCTGTTCCTGATGGACCTCTGGCTGAGCAAGGGCAAGCAGGCTTCGGAGGTGCTTGCGGAGCTGCAGGCGCTGGCTGGGCCGAGCTACTACAACCGGATCGACATCCGCTTCGACCGCAACGGATACGACCAGGTCAAGGCAGACACGCTCGCGCGGCTGGGCGACCACGCGCCCGAGGCGCTCGACGGGCAGGCGGTCGTGGAGCGCGTGGCGCTTGACACGAACGACGGCTTCAAGTTCTACCGCGCCGACGGCTCATGGCTGCTCATCCGCTTCAGCGGCACCGAGGCCCTGCTGCGAATCTACGTCGAGGCCCGCTCGCCGGACGATGTCGAGAGCCTGCTGGCCGAAGGCCGGCGGATCGCGGCGCCGGGTCAGTAGCCATGGACGCACGCGACTTCTTCGGCTACAAGCACAGCGACGAGGAGCCCGGCCGCCGCGAGGAGGAGCCGGACGACGACGTCGACGAGCTGTCGCCGCCGCCGCTCGACGAGGCGATCACGCTCGACGATCCCGCGATCCTGGGCAAGATCGACCCCGAGGGCATGCTAGCGCACGTAGCCGAGCTTCCGCGACAGCTGGCGATCGCGCGTCGCGTGGCCGCCCCGGTTGAGCTTTCGGCGCGGCATCGTGACGTGGACAACGTGATCGTCCTGGGGATGGGCGGCTCCGCGATCGGCGCGGAGCTGGCGGTGGCAGTGGCCGGCGACCGCCTGCGCGTGCCGCTCGTCACGCATCGTGACTACGACCTGCCCGCCTGGGTCGGCGATCGAACGCTCGTCATCGCGGCGAGCCATAGCGGCGAGACGGCCGAAACGTTGGCTGCGACCCGCCTCGCGCTGGCCCGCAACGCGCCGATCGCGGTGATCACCACCGGCGGCAGCCTCGCTGGGCTTGCCGAGGAGCAGCGCCTGCCGCTCTACCGCTACGGCGCGAAGCTGCAGCCACGGGCCGCGGTGGGCTTCGGCTTCGGCCTGCTGCACGAGCTGCTGGTGGCGGCGGGGCTGGTGACGAATCCTGATCCATGGGATACCGCGGTCGCCACGCTCGACGCCATCCTGGAGCGCAACGCCGCCTCGGTTCGGACCGACGACAACGCGGCCAAGCAGCTGGCCTGGTCGCTCTTCGGCCGCATCCCGATCCTGTATGGCCATGGACCGATGGCGGCGGTGGCCCACCGCTGGAAGACGCAGCTCAATGAGAATGCCAAGGCGTGGGCGTCGTATGAGCCGATGCCTGAGGCGAACCACAATGCGATCGAGGGCTCACTCAACCCGCGCGAGCTGGGCGACGCGCTCTACGTGCTCGAGCTGCGCGACCCGACCGAGCCCGAGGCGATCGCGACCCGCTACCGCGTGGTGGACGAGCTTCTCGGCGAGCGGGCGACGCCGCGCAGCGCCGTCTGGGCCGAGGGCGACACCGCCCTTGCACGGGTGCTCGGGTGCGTGGCATTTGGGGATCTTGTCACGATCTACCTCGCAATCCTCTACCAGACGGACCCGACCCCGGTTACACTGTTGGCAATGCTCAAGGAGCGGCTCGCCAGGGCTTCTTCAGGACCGACGAGCGCCACCGAATAGCGGCGCCGGTGCGGCGCCATGGAGGTATCACGGACGTGCACTCGAGCATGATCGGCAAGGTCGAGAAGGCGATGCGATACGCGCACGAGCCCGATCGGGTGAAGTTCGAGCAGCTTCGCGCTCGCTTCACGGGGGACAACAGCACCCACAGCGTCAGCCTCGACGCCGACACGTGGCACTGTGACTGCCATCTCTTCGAGAGCGCCGGTGGGTGCGTCCACACGCTCGCCGTGCAGAAAATCCTCGACCCGATGCTGAGCGACTCGCAGCGCGAGACGCCGCTCTACGGTCACCCTGATTCCCTCGAGGAGCGCGAAGAGGTCGGCGCCTCCGCCTGAGGCCGCGACGTGGCCAGTCGATGCACGACGCGTGCTACGATCGGGCCACAACCAAAGACTCCGCGTCGGGTGCCGTGGCCGCAAGGCCCATGGTTCAATGGAGAAGCCGGTGAGAAGCCGGCACAGTCCCGCTACTGTAACCGTGCCATCTGAGCACGGAAGTCAGGTCGCCAGCCCGCACGCGATGTCCACCCCCTCGCGTGAAAGGGAACGGCATCACCGTGACTCGCATCCTCCGTGGCGCACTTTTCATTCTCCTCGCCGCATCTCTTGCTGCCTGCGGGCAGACCGTGTCCGAGACCTTCACCCAGGTCGGACAGGCCGAGCCGGAGCCACCGGTAGCCAGTGCATCGGCTGCTCCTGACTTTCCCCTTACCCTGACCGATGACGCCGGTCGAGCGGTCGAGATCCCGGCCGAGCCACAGCGCATCGTCAGCCTGGCGCCCTCGAACACCGAGATCGTCTGCGCGCTCGATGCCTGCGATCGGCTGGTGGGGGTTCCCGAGTTCCGCGATGGCTACCCGGCCGATGTGCTCGAGACGATCGCCGACCTGCCGAACGTCGTCTCCTTCGGACCGGTCGACCGCGAGGCGATCGTGGCCGCCGAGCCCGATCTCATCCTCGCCGCCGGCAACGAGCTGACGTCCAGCGACGACATCACAGCGCTTGCCGATCTTGGCTACCCGGTCCTGACGCTGTACCCCGAGTCGGTCGACGAGGTTTTCGCCGACATCCAGCTCATCGGATCGGCGATCGGGGCCGTCACGCAGGCCGATGCGCTGGTGCGCGATGGCAAGGACCGTGTCGACGCCGTCGTTGCGACGGTTGCAGCTGCCGAGACGCCGCGCACCTTCTACGAGGTGAGCGTCTTCGAGGGCCAGATCTACACCGCCGGCGAGGACTCGTTCCTTTCCTCGCTGCTCGAGCTGGCGGGCGCCGATCCGATCACCGGTGACACCCTCTCGACCGCGATCGATCTCGAGACGCTCGTCGCGCAGGACCCGCAGCTGATCCTGCTGGGCGACGCGGCCTACGATCCTTCGATCACCCCCGACGCCGTGGCCCGGCGGCAGGGCTGGAACGAGATGACCGCGGTCGTCGACGGCAACGTCAGGGCGGTCCTCGACGACATCGTCATCACGCGACCGGGACCGCGGATCGTCGACGGCCTCGAGTCGCTCGCCCGGCTCATCCATTCCGACCTGTTCGAGTAGCTGACCATGCGCGCCACCCTCGTCACGGCTCGTCCGCTGCTGCGTGGCCCGTCGCTCGGCCGAACGGCACTGGTCCTGGGCGGCGGCGGGGCGCTGCTCCTCGTCGCGCTGGTCGCGGCGGTGGCGATCGGCACCGTCGGTGTTGGGCCGGGTGAGACGGCGGGCATCCTGGCCCATCGGCTGCTGGGCCTGCCGATCACCGCGACCTGGTCGCCCGCGGCTGAGACGATCATCCTCGACCTGCGGCTGCCACGCGTGCTCACGGCGATGCTCGTCGGAGCGGGTCTCGCGACCGCCGGCACCGTCTTCCAGGCACTGCTGCGCAACCCCCTCGCCGATCCCTACATCATCGGCACCGCGTCAGGCGCCTCCCTCGGCGCGATCAGCGGCCTGCTGCTGCCCATCCTGCTGCCGGGCCTGGCGATCGGTGCCGGGACTGCCTGGCTCGGGATCGGCGCGGTGCAGGTGCTGGCCTTCATCGGTGGCCTGCTCACAGTGATCGTGGTCTACGCCGTGGCGCGCAGCGGCGGGCGAGCGCCGGTGGTGACGCTGCTGCTGACGGGATACGCGGTGTCATCGGTCCTGGCGGCGGCGGTGGCCCTGCTCATGTTCAGCTCCGGGCGTGCGCTGGGCGTCATCTTCGGCTGGCTGATGGGCTCGCTGGGTGGCGCGTCGTGGACCGACCTGGCGCTGGCGGCGCCGCTGGTGCTGGTCGCCTTCAGCGCCATCCTGGCCCGATGGCGGCGGCTCAACGTCCTGCTCCTCGGCGATAGGCAGGCGGCGCACCTGGGCCTGGACGTCGAGCGCGAGCGCTGGATCCTGACCATGCTCGCAACGCTCGCCACGAGCGCGGTGGTGGCGATCTCCGGCACGATCGGCTTCGTGGGCCTGGTCGTGCCGCATCTGCTGCGGCTGGCGATCGGACCGGATCACCGGCTGCTGCTGCCGGCCAGCGCCGTGTTCGGTGCCCTGCTCCTCGTCGTCGCCGATTTGGGTGCGCGGCTGGCGGGCGGCATCCCGGTCGGGATCATCACCGCCCTGATCGGCGCGCCGTTCTTCATCTGGCTGCTGCGCCGTTCCCGGAGCGTGGCGCTGACGGTGGCCCCTTGACTGCGGTGACCGCAGTCGCCGCCGAGCCCCTCGCCGAGCTGCGCGACGTTACCTTTGGCTACGGCGCGCGCTCGGTGCTGCGCGGCCTCGACCTGTGGATCGACCGCGGGGAGCTGCTCGCGATCGTGGGAGTCAATGGCAGCGGCAAGACGACGCTGCTGCGGCTCCTCGCCGGCACGCTGCGCCCCGGCAGCGGCTCGGTGAGCGTCTTCGGGCGCCGCGTCTCCGCCTTCGATCGCCGTGAGCTGGCGCGTCGCGTCGCGGTCCTGCCGCAGTCGCTCCAGCTGCCATCGGGCTTCCGCGTCGCCGAGATCGTCGAGATGGGGCGGACGCCACACGCACGTTCGCGCTTCGGCGCCACCGCGGATGACGAGGCAGCCGTCGAACGGGCGCTCGTGGATGCCGCCGCGCTCGATCTCGCGGACCGGCCCGTCGAGGAGCTCTCCGGTGGCGAGCGCCAGCGCGTGCTGGTGGCGATGGCGCTGGCGCAGGAGCCCGAGCTGCTGCTCCTCGATGAGCCGACCGTGCATCTGGACCTCGGCCACCAGGTCGCGCTGCTGGACACGGTCGAGCGACAGCGTCGGAATCGTGGCCTGACGGTCGTCGCCGTGCTCCACGACCTCGCCCTGGCGGCGTCCTACGCCACGCGCGTCGCGCTGCTCGACGGCGGCCGGGTGGTGGCCGAGGGGCCGCCGCGGGACGTGATGCGGCCGCCCCTGCTCGCCGCGACGTTCGGCGTGGGGCTCGACGAGGCCATCACGCCCGACGGCGCCCGCCACCTCGTCCTGCGCAGGCCGGGCGGATAGCGCGGGGACCGATCGAGGTGAGCGGCCAAGTTGCCAGCGGCTCGTTCTGACGACCTTAGGCGGGCTGGATGCGCGGGAATTCGCATCCATCGGCCGATTTCACGCTCGAACGACGGCGGTTCGTTCGCCAGAACTTCGGACGTCGCCTACGGTCGTCAGAACAGGCCGATGGCGACAACTCCACGCCGGCACGGCGTTACGGTCGTTACGATAGGCCGCTGGCGACAACTCCGCGTCCACGCCGAGTCGACCGAGTGTCAGCGGCCGGGGCCACCGGTCTCGTCGGCAAGATTCTCGGCCGCGCGATTGAGCGAGTCCGCTGATTCGCGGAGCTCGCCGGCCGAGTCGCGGACCTCTCCGGCGGCGGCGCGGTTGTCTCCCGCGGCGGCGCGGTTGTCGACGGCCGCGCGGCGCGTCTCATCGGCCGCCTGGCGGATATCGGTCGCCGCAGCCGAGAGCGCCGAGGATTCGCGCTTGCGGGCGGGTTCCTCGGCCACCTTCTCGGCGGCCTTCGCCACGACGAACTCACGCGGAGCGCGACCGCCGACCTCCTGCTCGACCGATTTCATGGCCCGCATGACCTGGGTATCGGTCCCTTCGTCGAGCGTGCGCAGGTTCACGAGGTAGTTGAAGAAGACGTTGAGCACCGCGATGATCGGGATCCCGAAGAGGGCGCCCCACACGCCCGCCACCTGGGCGCCGACGAGCAGCCCGACCAGGACCAGGATCGGGTGCATCCCGAGCGCGCCCTGCATCAGCTTGGGCTGGACCCAGTTGACGATGACCGTCTGCGTCACGAGCAGGACGATGACGATGACGACGAACCACTGTGGGACGTAGATGAGCGCAGCGACGACCGGCGGGATGAGAGCCAGCGGGGGCCCGAAGAGGGGGATGAGCATCAGGATCGTGCTCACCGTGCCGATCAGGAACAGGTACGGCATGCCGAAGACCGTGCCGATCACGGCCACGAGCACCGCCTGGATGGCAGCCAGGATGACCTGCGCGCGCAGGAAGCCGCCGAAGGCGCGCGCGGTGCTGCGCACGAAGATGTCGAACTCCTCGGTGTAGCGCGTCGGCACGATGCGCTTGCCCTTGGCCAGGATCCGCTCGGAGTCGATCGCCATGTAGAGCGCGATGATGATGACCAGGATGAACGAGCCGACCGCCGCGACGGCACCGCCGGCGAAGGTCTGCGCGTACGACAGCAGCTGACCGCCGGAGTCCTGCAGGCGCGCGACGACGTTCGTGTAGATCTCGACGAAATCGAAGCGCGCGCTGCCGAACTGGAGCCCCGCCTGCCACTCGGTGAGGGTGCCGATGATGCGCTGCTCGGTGACCGGGAAGTCCTCGGCGAGCTGTGCGACCTGGCCGATGATCGCCGTGCTGGCGTAGAAGGCGATGAAGCCGAGCACCGCCAGCACCGCCACGAAGGTGATCGCCACGACGACGCCGCGCCCGAACGGCAGCAGCTCGTCGAGGAAGCGAATGACCGGCGACAGCACGAAGGCCAGCAGCCAGGCCATGAACAGGACGATGAAGATGCTGCTGAAGCCGCCCAGCACCTGCAGGATCTGCTCGAGGGCGAGGAGCCCGAAATAGATCGAGCCCAGGATGAGGAACGCGATGAACCAGAATCGCTCTCGTCCGCCCAGGCCCAGTCGCTCCATCATGGCGCGCTACCCTGCGGACCGATGCCAACCGCGTGCCGCACCTCGCGCATCGTGGCCTCGACGATGGGGCGCACCTTCGCGGCCCCCGCGGCAAGCACCTCCTCGACGTAGCCGGGCTCGGCCGCCAGCTGGGCGCGGCGCTCGCGCATCGGTCGGAAGAACTCGGTGATCCGCTCGGCGAGGAGCTGCTTCGTGTCGACACAGCCGGTGCGCGCCGTTCGCTCGCCATCCTGGATCTGCAGGTAGTCTCCACCGAAGAACCGATGCAGCTGGCACACGTTGCAGATCTCGGGGCGCCCCGGATCGGTGCGCTTGATGCGCAGCGGATCGGTCACCATCTTCATCACCAGGCGCCGGATCTCGTCGGGCTCGGCGAAGATCGGGATCGTGTTCCCGGCGCTCTTGCTCATCTTGCGCACGCCGTCGATGCCCAGCACCACCGGCACGTCGGTGAAGACCGGCTGCGGCTCGGGGAAGATCGGCGCATGAGGCGCGTAGCGGCGGTTGAAGGCGCGCACCACCTCTCGTGACAGCTCCAGATGCGCCGCCTGGTCCTTGCCGACGGGCACATGGCTGGCCTTGTAGATGACGATGTCGGCGGCCTGCAGGATCGGGTAATTGAGCAGGCCCAGGCTGTTCTCCTTGCCGTCCTCGCGCGCCTCCTTGTACGTCGGATTGCGCTCGGCCCAGGCCACCGGCACGCAGGTGTCGAAGATCCAGGTGAGCTCCGCGTGCTCGGGGAAGTCGGACTGTCGAATGATCGCGCAGCGTTCAGGATCGAGCCCGACGGCCAGCAGATCCAGGATCATCTCGTGGCTCAGCCGCCGCAGTGTCGGCCCGTCGTGCACCGTCGTCAGCGCGTGCATGTCGACGATGGCGTAGATCGCCTCGTAGCGATCCTGCAGGGCGACATAGTTGGCCTGCGCGCCCAGGTAGTTGCCCAGGTGCGACGCGCCTGACGGCTGGATCCCGCTGAAGACGCGCTCACGCGGGCCCTGCGTGCCGGTCGCCTGCTCCAAGAAGGTCTGAGTCATGGTCGGCGAGTGTACCGCCATGCGTACAATCGTCGCCTGCACATGACCGATGACCTCTCACACACCGATGTCTCCGCTGCCGCGCGCCGCATGGAGCGTCACGCGCAAATCGGCTCCACCAACGATCGGGCGCGTGCCCTGCTGCGCGAGCCCGATGGCGCCGGCACCTTCGTCGTTGCCGACGAGCAGGTCGCCGGTCGCGGCCGACGCGGCCGCAGCTGGGCATCGCCGCCGGCACGCAACCTCTATCTCTCGCTGCCGTTGCGGCCACGGCTCGCCGCCGCCGACGCGTGGTGGCTCAGCGCGGCAGCCGCGCTGGCGGTGCGTGACGCTTGCGCCGGCACTGCCGATCTGCTGGTGAAGTGGCCCAATGACCTCGTCGCCGCCGATGGCTCAAAAGTCGCCGGGCTGCTGCTGGAGACGAGCATTGCTGGCGATTGTGTCGCGGATGCGGTGATCGGGATCGGCATCAACGTGAACTGGCTGCGTCACGAGATGCCCACCGACCTGCGTGCCGGCGCAACGTCGCTCGCCGAGCTGTCCGGGGCGCCGGTCGACAGGGCCGCGCTGCTTGACCGGCTGGCCACTGCCCTGGAACGCGAGGTGGCGCGCCTCGGGAGCGGCGAAAGCCCGCTCGCCCGCTACCGGGCCGTCGCGTGGCTCGACGGCCGTGAGGTGCTGGTCGAGACCGGCGGCGAGCGCCTCGCCGGCGTGGTGCGCGGCATCGGCGACGACGGATCACTACAGGTGCAGAGCGCGGGCGCCGTGCGGGCCATCGGTCATGGCGAGGTCGTACGCGTTCATCCCCGGCGGGCGGTCCGGGCATGAGCCTGCGGCAGCCGGCCCCGCGCTCGACGATCGATCCGGATGCCGCCGACGTCGTGGCGGCGCAGCAGGATCGCGCGGCGTTCGCCGTGCTCTACCGGCGCTACCTCGATCGCGTCTACGGCTATGCCTATCAGCAGCTCGGCGACCACCACGATGCCGAGGACGCCACGGAGCGCACCTTCCTGGACGCCATGCGCGGCATCGAGCGCTACCGCGACGGCGGCGCCGGGTTTCGGCCGTGGCTCTTCCGGATCGCGCACAACACGGTCAGCAACCTGCATCGCAGCCGTGGCCGGCGCCGCACCATCGCCCTGCACGACGGGTTCGACCAGGTGGACCCGACGCTCGGCCCGCAGGGCCTCGTGCTGCGCGCCGAGGAGCTCCGTCGCGTGCGTCGGGCGCTCGACGAGCTGCCCCGGGACCGCCGGCAGGTCGTCCTGCTGCGCTTCGGCGACGGCCTCTCGTCGCGCGAGATCGGCGCGGTGCTGGAGCGCAGCGAGGGCGCCGTGCGCGTGCTGCTGCATCGGGCGCTGCGCGACCTGGCGGCCCGGCTCGGGCCGGGAGTGTAACGAACCGCGTTCGGCGGTGTTTGGATAGGATGACGGGCGGCACTCGTGCTGCCACCTATCCACCTTCCCTCACAGGAGCCCCCAGCCATGTCGCAGGCCGAACAGCTCGACCGCGCGATCGACGATGTGCTCGCCGGCACGCGCCCGATCGCCGATGCGGAGCTGCGCCCGCTGCTCGCCGTCGCCGCCACGCTGCGCGACGCGCTGGCGCCCCAGCCGGTGGCGTCCCGCTTCGAGGCCCGGCTCGGCGCGCGGCTGCGCGAGCCGGGGAGCCGCGGGCGCCTGGTGGCCACCGGCGCGATGGGCTCGGCCGCCATCGGTCTCGCGGGCGTGACCGCCTATGCCGTGTGGCGCGTGGCGCATCGGTAGCATGAAGATCCCGTTCAGCCGCCGCCGCACCGCGCCTGCCGACGCGTGGACGAAGTGCCCCAGCTGCGATTCGCAGGTGTTCAACCGCCAGCTTGAGCGCAGCCTGCGGGTCTGCCCGACCTGCGGACACCATTTCCGCATGTCGATCGGCGAGCGGCTCGACCTGCTCATGGATCCGGACAGCTTCGACGAGCGCGACGCCGGCCTCGCCGCCGCAGATCCGCTCGGCTTCGTGGACCAGCAGCCATATCCCGGGCGCGTCGAGGCGGCCCAGCTCAAGACCGGGTTGCGCGAGGCGGCGGTCTGGGGCACCGGTCGCATCGACGGTCAGCGCGTCGCGATCGCCATATTCGACTTCCGCTTCATGGGCGGCAGCATGGGCTCGGTGGTCGGCGAGAAGCTGGCGCGCTGCTTCGAGGCGGCCTACGTCGAGCGCATCCCCGCCATCGTGGTCAGCGCCTCGGGCGGCGCACGGATGCAGGAGGGCACCGTCTCGCTGCTGCAGCTGGCCAAGACGACCGCCCCGCTGGTGCGCCTGGACGCGGCGGGCATCCCGTTCATCAGCATCCTGACCGACCCGACCACAGGCGGCGTCCTCGCCAGCTTCGCGTCGCTCGGCGACGTGATCCTGGCGGAGCCGAAAGCGCTCATCGGGTTTGCCGGCGCGCGCGTGGCGTCGGGCACGGTGGGCGAGGAGCTGCCCGAGGGCTTCCAGACCGCCGAGTTTCTGCTGGACCATGGCTTCGTCGACGCCGTCGTGCCACGCGCGGTCCTGCGCTCGACGCTGGCGCGCCTGCTGCGGACACTGCCGGTGGCCCCGCTGCGCTCGGCTGACAGCGAGCGGCCGTTAGGCCCCATCGGTGTCCTCTCCGGCTTCGCGGAGCGCCTCGGTGGCGCCGTCAGCGAGTCGATCGGCATCGATTCGGAGCCCGAGGCGAACGGCCACGGTCGTGTCGCGAGAGACCCAGAGCTTCCCGTCGCGACCGGCCGGCGCGAGGAAGGCAGATGACCGACGAGAAGCTCCTCGCCCCGGTGTCCGAGTCGGAGGGCGAGGCGATCCAGGCCGAGGCATGGCGCCGCGTGCAGCTGGCGCGCCACGCCCAGCGGCCGCGCACGCTGGACCTAGTGCCGCGGCTTTTCGAGGACTTCACCGAGCTCCACGGCGACCGTGGCTTCGGCGACGACCCGGCGATCGTTGGCGGCCCGGCCCGCTTCGAGGGCATGCCGGTCATGGTCATCGGGCACCAGAAGGGCAACGACACGGACTCGAACATCGCTCGCAACTTCGGATCGCCGCACCCGGAGGGCTTCCGCAAGGCGGAGCGCCTGATGCGGCTCGCCGACAAGCTGCGCATGCCGATCGTGACCTTCCTCGACACCGCCGGCGCATTCCCGGGCCCCGCTGCCGAGGAGCGCGGGCAGGCGGAGGCGATCGCCTCGAGCATCAAGCAGATGACCGGCGTGCGCGTGCCGTCGGTGGTGGTCATCCTGGGGGAGGGCGGTTCCGG
>JBDTNK010000003.1:0-63336 GCA_039933775.1 Chloroflexota bacterium
GGATACTGCGCATTGCGCGAGCAACGCACGCTGCTTTCAGTCCTTGACCTCGTACGCGATCGCACCAGACTGCGGGCTTGGCGTCGCGCGATCGCCGTCGGTCGACAAGTTCCCGCGGCGGAATTGCTCCAGTGGTTCGGCAGGCGAAGCGCATTAGCTGCGCCGGAGCTGAACTAAGATTTCGCCCCATGCAGATATCGATCATCGGCGGCGGATACGCGAGGCATGTGGCTGTCACGAGCCCCGCGCGCAGCTAAGCAACGTCGGTTCGCCTACTCGCCGACACACACAAGGACGACGTCCGCTCACCCCGTTAGCCGAAGACGGTGCTGCGGACCTGAGTCAGGTCCAGTCGGCCTGCGCCGACATTCGGCGCCAGGCGTTCGACGCCCCGGTCGTGATCCGAAGCACCCTACCCGTCGGGTCCACCTCGCGTCATTCTCGCAACTGAGTGGCCGCAATACCGAAACGTTTCCTGGGCTGACCTTCGGGCAAAGCCGGGAGCTGGTCATTTTCGATGGCCGCAACGCGCTCGACCATTCGGTCATGCGCGCGGCCGGGTGCGCGCGTTGTCTCTATCTGGCGAGCCGCGTGAACTCCGCCAAGAGGTCAAGGAACGACCAGGCCCGCGCATCCCAGCTGTTCGCCTCGGCGAGATGGCGTCGCGTCGCTGACGACTCGGGGCTATCGGCATCTATGGCCGCCGCGACTGCTCGACCGAATTCAGCCGGCGAATTGGCGATGGTGCCAAGCCCCGGGATGCTGGAGAGCGGCGGCACGGCCGTCCCGACAACAGCAATCCCGTACGACAGGTAGTCCCACACCTTCATGGCGTCCTGGCTCACGGTGTAGTCATCCACCACATGCGGAACCAAACCGACAGCTGTGGATCGCAACAAGCTGTCACGCCCGGCGCCGTAGCTCGGACCTGTGAAGTCCACCGCTGGATGCCGGAGGAGATCATCCCAGCCACGCGGTGCCACCTGCATCGTGCCGGCGAGGATCAGCTTGCTGTGGCGTTCTCGAGCGACGTCTGCTGCCGCACGCAGCAGATCCACTCGGATACGAGGCTGAATGTTCCCGAGGTAGGTGATGTCGGCGGCGGTTCGTTCGCGCTCACGTTCGCCATCGACATGTGCACCATTCGGCAGAAGGCGCACGTTCCTGGCACCAAGAGCCGACATTCGATCACTCATCGTCGGCGTATTGGCAGTAATCAAATCCGCGAATCGAGCCGCCGCAGCGTACCCGGCTCGGATGGCGGTGACGCGATGTTCTGAGCCTGAATACAACGGCGAGCGGTCCCACGCGTCATAAGCATCAAACACACGAAGAGGTCCCTTGATCCGGTCAAGCGCAGACGCAGACCGTGGGTCGGTGATAATCACCGCCGCAGGCGGTGGCACGACGTGCTCGGCGACCGCTCCGATCAATCGACCCTCCATGAAGCCCGATGGCGCGGCATGCTCCAGGAGTTTGATGCGTGCTTCGTAGGCCGCGCTGAAAATCGGCCAACCCCCAATGAATTCGAGCCGAAGCTTGCGCAAAGCGGCCAACGTGCGATGGGGCGGCGTCCTCGCCAGGATCGTGGTGTACAGGCCGCGGCGCGCTAGCGCTCTCGCGAGCTGTGCGGGGCGCGTAGACCAGCCGCGCTGCTCCGCAAGGTAGCGGCCGTGCGGCGTCACCCACAGCACTGCCTCCGAGCAGCCCACGGGGGCATCCGTCACGAACTATCCGCCACTTCGTCCGCTCGCGTCGGCAGATCCGCCCGGCGTCACGGGCGCTGGGTATCGGTCGAATTCAGATCCGTTGAGGCCATCGGGATCAACGGCGAGCGGGGCCGCGACGCACCGGAATGATCGCTCCTCGACTGCGCTCACGCCTGAAACCGCACCGTCTTCGCTCACCAGCAAGGTGATCAGCTCACCTCCTGACAATTGGATACTGTCGGTGTGCTCACCATCGCGATCGAAATTGATGTCATTCAACCCTCGAATAGCCCGAAGCTGTTGGACAGTCGCGAGCCGATACCGCCAGCCTGTGTCTGCGCCCAGAGCTTGACACGCGTCGGCGGCATCCCATGAGCTGGCAGCGGGATGCACAACAGTTTCGAAGCAGAGCCCCTGCGAATAGATGGTCCCCTCTGGGCAGCCAATGCTCCACCCGTCCGTAGCGTCCGCATTGAGAAGATCAACGCGCCGCGCAGACGACACTGTCATCGGCGGCAATCGGTCTGGGCCGCGCAGAACAAGCGGCACGCTCCCGTCGCTCGTGGCGACAAGAGCTGGGTTCGCCTTGGCGCTCGCTCTGAGCCCTGCGCCCTGCCCCTTCTTGTCCGCCTCATTGGACGCAAAAAGGCCATAGGTATCGGAATTCGCAACGACGCCGCTGATCGCGGAACCACCCGTACTTGTGAAGAAGCCCGCGGTCCCAATCTCCGCAATGCCGCGGATCGCGGTACCGGTGCCTTCCTGAGTCACCAGCACAGCCGCGGCCGCTGGCGTATTCGCATTCAGACTGGTCGTTTGGGTTCCTGCGTTGTTCGGACTGCCCAATAGAAGAGGGCTGCCGGCGCTCCCGCTCACCAGACCTCCGACGAAGAGTGCGAGCGAGACAGCTGCGACGAGTGCGAATCGGAAGCGAAACAGAATAGAAGGCATCTCTAGGACCTCGGTATGGAGCGTGCCCGATGCACGATCAAGATGGCTTGCGGTTGAGAATGACCGATTGACTCATGGCACCTGTTCGGTAGTAGCCGAGCGCGCAAGGCTCAGGACGATCCCCCAGGTGATAGCGACAATGATTGCTGCCGCCGGGTCGAGCCAGAGTGACTCAGTAACGCCGGAAATCAGGGTGGTGATCATCGCGGCTACGGCGAGCCAGATCGCGAACTGCCGAGAGCTCAGCACGGCGCGCGCTGCGGCGAGCAAGAGGACGAGGATCGCTGCAAAGGCCACGAATCCGAGAGCACCCTGCTTGAACAAAATCCCGAGATACTGGCTGTGCGATCCGAGTGGAGGTGAGTCGGCTGCAGCCTCTCTGGTATCGACGGATATCTCGACCTCAGCGCCTGATTCGGGCACGTCTCGCAGCCAATCGATCTCCGTCCCCCATCCGAGTATCGGGCGTTCAGACCAGCGCCTGAGCGTCTCCCCGTAGAGTTCCGCGCGCGGGCCAAGGCTCCGCGTCGTGGCGAGGCGCGCTGCTGCTTCGGCCACACCGGTTACGAGGGCGACACCAATGAGCGCCACGAATACCAATCCAATCGCGCCCAGGATCCGCTTATTCATGAGCGTCGCAGCGTTCAAATTGGCGACACGCAACGAGCGCAGAACAAACACGGCGGAGAGCACGATCACCAACGCAGCGATCGGTACACGCGTTGTCGTTGCTAGCAACGACAACGCGCTCAAAGACGAGGCGACGATGAATCCCCACCGTACGGACGGGTACCACCACGTCGCGGCCATAAAGAGGGGAACCGCAGCCGCTTGAGCCACGGCTTGAGACGTGCTGAAGAGAAATATGCCCTGCGCACGGACAAAGATGGCACCCAGGAAGTAGCTGGGAGTTCCAAGCGACCTGTCCGTGAATGTCAGCTCGCCCAAGCGCGTCGAGGAAATGACATCGGGAACGAGGCCTTCAATCGGCGTCTTGAACGGAAAGATGCTTTGCGTGGCGAATGCGAACAGTGACGCCGCCGACGACACCGTCATGACGAACGCAATACCAATGAGGAGAATCTTCAGGTGATCTCCCGACGGGCGTAATGCCGACGTGCCGAGGACGACGGCAAAGAACACGGCAACGATTGCCATCTCACGTGCGAGCGTCAGCCATCGCTCGCCCGTCGCGCCCAGCACGCCCGAAACGATCATCACGACCGCGAACGCCGCGATGGATGCCACAAGCCGGCGAGAAGGTTGCGCACGCAGGGCATACACGCCGACGGCCGGTCCGATGATGAGCCATGCCACCTGATCAAGACCCAGCCGCCAGAGCCCGGGAATGGCGAGTAGCAGCAACAGGATGATCGAAGCCAGCGAAGCGCCCTCAGGCCTTGTCGAGTCACGCCGCCGATGCACCACGACAGCGGCGTCGTGGCTGCTCGCCTGCGGCCACGCGCAGTCTGCCACTACACTGCCGGCTGTGTCGCGCAGCATTGAACGCTCGGCGCGCCGATGACGGCGGGGGGAACCGCGGCGCCGCAGACGCCGGCCGATCGCATCGATAGCTCACGATCCGACCTGGCGGTCGGCATCGTTCGTCTGGTGATCGGGCGGGCGCTGAGCGTCGTGCTCAACTTCCTGGGGTGGGCCTTCATGGCGCGCGCCCTGGGTCCTGACGACTTCGGGATCGTGCAGTTCGGCATCTCGATCATGTTCTACGTCAGCTTCGTGACCGATCTGGGTCTCACGACGCTCGGCACGCGCGATGTCGCCGCCAGCTCCCGCCCCGGGCAGCTGGTCCGCACGATCATGGGGCTGCGCATCGTGCTGGCGGTGGTTGCCACGCTCATCGCCGTCCTGGTGTCCGTGGCCGCGCCGGTACCGCCGCAGATCGCCGACGACGTGCGCCTCGTCGGACTGATCCTGAGCTCGACGATCGCGGCAGGCGCGATCAACGGCCTGTGGCTCCTCCGCGCGCAGGGGCGGGCCAGCGCCATCGCGCTGCAGGACGTTGCGGCGGCCTTCGTGCTCGTGGCCGGCGCCGTCCTGCTCGTTCGGCCCACCGACAGTGTGGCGCTGGCGGCGGCCACGTTCGCAGGGGCCCAATGGCTCGCGGCGCTGCTCAGCCTGCGCTCGGTGGGCGGGTGGCTGACGCTACAGCCGTCGCTCGACAATGCCGGCGCGATCCTGCGCCGCGCCCTGCCGCTGGGCGTCGCGGCACTGGCCGTGAACGTCTACTACACCGCCGACACGGTCCTGCTCGGCATCCTGCGCGACAGCACCGAGGTCGGCCTGTACGGCGCGGCATACCGCCTCGTGACGCCCTGGCTGATGCTCGCATCGGTCGCCGGGCTCCTCGCCATGCCCACCCTCGCGCGCCTCGTCGAGCAGCGCTCGTCGGACGTGGAGCGGACGCTCCTTGGCCTCTCGCGCGGCCTGCTGGCGCTGGGGATCCCGATCGCCGCTGCGACCACGATCGCCGCGCCGCAGGTGCTGCAGATCGTCTTCGGGCCGGCGTACGCGGATGCGGCGGCCCCGCTGGCGCTGCTCATCTGGAGCACCGTGACCGTCTATGCCAACGCCCCGTTTGGCTTTCTGCTCCTGGCGCGGCACGAGGATCGGCGCTACATGTGGATCGCGATCGTCGGTGCGGTGGTGAACCTGGGCATGAACGCGGTCCTGATTCCGACCATCGGCATGATCGGCGCGGCGACGGCAACACTGGGGGCCGAAGTCGCCGTCCTTGGATGCATGCTGTGGTTCACGCGCGATGTCTCCGTTGCCATCTTGCGCAGCAGCCTGCCGCCGGCACTGCTGCTCGCCGCGCTCACATCGGTCGCCGTGTGGCCGGTGCGCGACAGCGGCTGGGTCATTCCGGTTGGCGCTGCGGCGTTCCTGATCGGCGGGACCGTCTTGGGCGTGTTGCCAGCACGCACCGTCATGGGCGCGCTGCGGCGCCCGGTGCATCGGTCCTGATGGGTGGGAGGCTGCGCTACCCTGTGAGCGCAACCCGGCCAGTGGAGGGGCGAACCGCGTGAAAACCAGGCGCCGCGCGCAGTGCCGCATCGCCCTCGTCGGAAGCAGTGGCGGCCACCTCGCCCATCTCCTCGCGCTGCGTCCGTTCTGGGAGGAGCGCGATCGCTTCTGGGTCACCTTCGACACGCCCGATGCCCAGTCGCTGCTCGAGGGCGAACGACACTACTGGTCGCACCACCCGACGAACCGCCACGTGCTCAACCTCGTCCGCAACACGTTCCAGGCCGTGCAGATCCTCCTCCGGGAGCGACCATCGCTCATCGTTTCGGCCGGTGCCGCGACGGCGATCCCCTACTTCTGGCTGGCGCGCGTCTTCGGCGCACGGACCGTCTTCATCGAGGTGCTGGACCGGCTCGACTCACCCACGATCACAGGCCGCGTCGTGGCCCCGGTGGCGCACACCATCTTGGTGCAGTGGACCGAGCAGCAGCGCTTCTATCCGCGCGCTCGGCTCGTCGGCCCCATCCTGTGATCCTCGTGACGCTGGGCACCCATCCGCAGCCCATGGATCGGCTGCTGCGGCGGCTCGACGAGCTGGTCGCGTCCGGGGAGATCAGCGACGAGGTGATCGTCCAGGCACCGGCCATCGACTATGTGCCCAAACACCTGGCGGTCAGGTCGGTCCTGCCCTTCACCGAACTCACCCGCCTCATCTCAGAGGCCGATGCGGTGATCAGCCATGCCGGCCCGGGCACCCTGGCCACGATCCGCCTGGCGGGCAAGATGCCGGTCGTGGTGGCCCGCTCCCGCCGCCACCGCGAGCACGTCGACACGCACCAGGAGTTCTACGCCCGGCACCTGCGCAAGCTCCCCGGCTACATCGTGGTCGACGACCTCGACGGACTGGCCGATGCCATCCGCCGCGGCCGCAGC
Organism: Chloroflexota bacterium; assembly: GCA_039933775.1. Lineage (GTDB taxonomy): Bacteria > Chloroflexota > Limnocylindria > QHBO01 > QHBO01 > JBDTNK01. The sequence continues at coordinate 6,579 of JBDTNK010000003.1, forward strand.
GAGACGCTCGAGGTCGGCGCGCCCGATGTCTCCGATGCGGTTGCCGCCCTTGACGAGGAGCTGCGCCTCGCCGGCTGCCCTCGATGACGACCACGCCTCAGGTGGCGATCATCACCGCCACGTACAACCACGAGCGCTTCATCGGCGAATGCATCGAGAGCGTGCTGGCGCAGACGTTCAGCGCGTGGGAGATGGTCGTCGTGGACGACGGATCGACCGATGCGACGCGCGAGATCGTCCAGGGCGCCTGCGCCCGCGACAGCCGCGTCACGCTCGTCGCGCAGCAGCGGTTGGGCCTGGAACGCCTGGCGGAGACGTATCGCGCCGCGCTCGAGCGCACGACCGCGCCGTTCGTGGCGATCCTGGAGGGCGACGACACCTGGCCCGCCACCAAGCTCGCGCTGCAGGTGCCGCGCTTCGCGGATCCCGCGGTCGTGCTGGCATACGGCGCCGCGGGGCTCGTCGACGCGCATGGCTGCCGGTACGCGACCTATCGCCGTCGCGCGAAGGAGCCAGGCGTCGAGAACCGGCCCGTCGGCTCGATTCTGCCCTCGCTGCTCGAGCAGAACTTCATCGTCGCGCCAACGGTGATGCTGCGCCGCAGCGCGCTCGATTCGATCGGCGGCTTCTGGCAGCCGGCCGGCGTGCCGTACGTGGATCACCCGACCTGGCTGCGCCTGGCGCTCGAGGGGCCATTCGCCTTCGAGCATCGCGTCGTCGGTAACTGGCGTCGCCATCCGGGCCAGTTCACAACCTCACGCGCCGTTGGCCCGCAGCCGGATAACCGTGCCTTTTTGCAGGAGATCGCGGACGAGGCCGCCCGGCGCGGCATGCTCGCCGAGCCCCAGGCGCGCGCTGCGCGCATCGCGTCAGGTCCGGGGCGCCACGAGCGCTGGTCGCAGGCGAGCGCGTTCCGCCTGGCGCTCCTCTCCGGGTCGATGCACGATGCCTGGCGCGCGGCTCGGCCGCTCATCGCGACCGGCGAGCCCAAGTGGATGGCGCTCGCGGCGACCGGGCTCGGCTCACGCCTCGCCGGCGGCGACCTCGAGTGGATCTTCCGGCGCACGCAGCGCTTCTCGTGGCCGTCGCGTCGCCATGCGCGGCGACACGAGGGCAATCAGTAGGCGGGCGCCTCGCCCCGCAGCGCACGCCGCGCGACGCGAATAGCACGTCCGAACCAGCCGGGCCGCCGCAGTGCGACCTGCAGCAGGCGCAGGATCCAGAAGACCCGCAGCCAAGCCTCCAGGTAGGCGCGCGCCGGGCATGCTGCCTCGCGGAAGTAGTGGCGCACACCCCAGGTCAGGTCGTGCCGCAGCCGAAGCTGGGCAGCGGGATCATCAGTCCCAACACCGGCGCCCCCACGGGCGTGGTGCACGCGCACGTCATCGGCGACCACGATCGGGCCGTGGCGGCGCAGACGGCGGCAGAGGTCGACGTCGCTCATGTAGTTGAAGTATTCGGGCTCCAGCAGCTCGGTGCCAAGCAGGGCGCGTGGCGCCATGAGAAAGGCGCCCGGTGGCTGGTCGACCGGGGTCACGCCATCGAAGCGCTCATCGGCCATCAGGTAGCGTCGCCCGCGTGCGGTCCACGCCACCAATGCCCCGAGCAGCACGACCGGGATGTCGAGCGCGCCGGGCAGGCGGCGGTAGTAGCGTTGCAGTGAGCCATCGTCGTTGAGCAGGTAGGCCCCCTGCGCGGCGGGCGGCTGCTGGCCGTTGAACCGCGCCAGGGCGTTTGCGAGCGCATCCGGCTCGAGCTGGGTATCCGGGTTGAGCAGGAGCACGAAATCGCCGATGGCGCGCTCGTACCCGATGTTGCACCCACCGGTGAAGGTGCGGTTCTCCGCTTGCGGCAGCCAGGTCACCCACGGGGAGGCGGCGGCCATCGCCTCGACATCGAAGCCAGCGCTGGCGTTGTCGACCACGATCGTCTGGGTCTGCCCGAAGACCGATGACGCGGCGACCGACGCCAGGCAACGCCGCAGCAGCTCGGTCGACTCGTAGTTCACGATGATGATCGAGACCGATGGCCGTCCTGCGGCCGGCGATTGCTCAGCCACGCTCACCGGCCACCGCCAGCGACGGTGCCGCCCAGCCGCGCGGCGGGAGGCCGAGCGCCTGCGCCTTTGCCGTCGAGAGGACCGCCCGCGGCGGGACGCGCGAGGCGCGCTGGAAATCGCGCATGCTGATGGATTCGATGGGCATCGTCTCGCCAAGAAAGGTCCGTGCCCAACCGAGGCGGCTCGTGGCCGGCTCCCCGCCGAGGTGGTAGATGCCTCCGGCGCCGACGTCGACGAGGGCGCGCACGTCGTCGGCCAGGAAGGGCGTCCAGGTCGGGTTGCCCCATTCGTCGTCGACGACGCGCAGCGGTTCCCCTGCGACCCGCGCCCGGTCCGCCGCGGCAAGGATTTTCGTCACGAAGTTCGTTCCCCCCGGTCCGAAGAGCCACGCGGTGCGCACCACGATCGACCGCGGGTTTGCCGCGCGAGTCAGCTCCTCGCCGCGCAGCTTCGAAGCCCCGTACGGATTGCGCGGGTCCGTGGGGTCGTCCTCGGCGTAGGGCGTCTCGCGCAACCCGTCGAAGACCTCGTTCGTGCTGATCTGCACGCTCAGCGCCCCTGCGCGTGCCGCGGCCGCGGCCACCGCCCCTGCCGCCTCGCCGTTGATGCGCAGGGCACGTTCCGGATCGCGAGCACAGCCGTCGACATCGGTCCATGCGGCAGCATTGATCACGACGTCAGGGGCCCACGCCGCAAGGCGGGTGAGATCGTCGGCTCGCTCAATGTCCCACTCGGGACGAACAACCTGGAGCACCTCGTCGCCGGCCTCGGCGAACGTGCGCACCAGCTGACGTCCAAGCTGGCCGGCGGCGCCGGTGACCGCAACGCGACGTGGCACGCCGCTATTCGACCGCGGTCGAGGCCGCCAGGCGGTCGCCGTACTGCCGGCGGTAGTAGTCCAGGTACTCGCCGCTCTTCAGCGGACGCCACCAGTCGGCGTGATCGCGGTACCAGGCCACCGTCTCCGCGATCCCGTCGTCGAACGCATGGGCCGGCGTCCAGCCCAGCGCGCGCAGCTTCGAGCAGTCGACCGAGTAGCGCCGGTCGTGCCCCGGCCGGTCCGGCACGCGGCGCACGAGCGCCAGGTCGCGCCCGGTGAGCTCCAGGATACGGCGCGTCAGGTCGATGTTCGTGAGCTCGTTGCCACCGCCCACGTTGTAGACCTCGCCTGGCTCGCCGCGCTCCAGCACGAGCTCGATCGCGTCGCAATGATCATCGACGTACAGCCAGTCGCGGATCTGCAGCCCGTCGCCGTAGAGCGGCAGCGGCTCACCGTCGAGCGCGTTGGTGACGAAGAGCGGGATCATCTTCTCCGGATACTGGTACGGCCCGTAGTTGTTGCTCGCCCGCGTGATCAGCGCGGGCAGGCCGTAGGTCGTGGAGTACGCCTGTACGAGCAGGTCGCCGCCCGCCTTGCTGGCCGAGTACGGGCTGCGCGGGCTCAGCGCATCGGTCTCAAGCGAGGAGCCCAACGGGACGTTGCCGTAGACCTCATCGGTGCTGATCTGGAGGTAGCGCTCGTGTCCATGACGCCGCGCAGCTTCGAGCAGCGTGAACGTACCGTGGACATCGGTCTGGATGAAGGCGTCCGGTTCCTCGATGCTGCGGTCCACGTGCGACTCCGCGGCGAAGTTGACGATGGCATCGACGCCGGCCGCGACCTCGTCCACGATCTCGGCGTCGTTGATGTCGCCCAGCACGAACCGATAGCGCAGGTCGTTCGCCACCGGCTCCAGGTTGGCCAGGTTGCCGGCGTAGGTCAGCTTGTCGAGCACGGTGATGCGCACCTCAGGATGCCGCCGCAGCGTGCGGCGCACGAATGCCGAACCGATGAATCCTGCACCGCCGGTGACGAGCAGTCGCCCGGGCAGGCTCACGGACGCACTCCCGCCGGATCCACGCGCTCGGCCTCGGTGCTCTCGACCCGCCATGCCGTCGCCTGCGGTGACTCGCCTGGGTGCTGCGCCGCAAAGGTGCTCGACTCGAGCAGCGCCTCGATGGTGCCGGCGTCCATCCACTCGCCCTCGAAGACCGTGTGCACCAAGCTCCCGAGCCGCAGGTAGTGATTCAGCAGGTCGGTGATCTCGAACTCCCCGCGCGCCGATGGCTTCAGCGTATGAATGACATCGAAGACCGATGGACGGAAGAAATAGACGCCGATCGGGATGAGGTCGCTCTTGGGGTGCTCCGGCTTCTCCTCGAAGCCGATGACGCGTCCGTCGGCGTCGAGCTCCGCGACGCCGAAGCGCTCCGGATCGGGCACCTGCTTGAGGACCGCGCCGGCCTGTGCCTCCTCCGCCTCGAAGCTCCGCGCGAAGTCGGCCAGCGTGCCGTGCAGGATGTTGTCGCCGAGCACGATCGCGATCGGATCGTCGCCCGCGAAATCCTTCGCCAGGCCGATGGCGTGCGCGATCCCCAGCGCGCCGCGCTGATATCGGTACGTAAGGTCGAGCTCGAACTCCGACCCGTCGTGCAGCAGCTCCAGGATGTCGCCAACCGAGCGCCCACCGACGACGACCATCACCTCGCGGCAGCCCATCTCCTTGAGCGCGGCGAGCGGGTAGTAGATCATCGGCCGGTCATAGACCGGCAGCAGGTGCTTGTTGGTGACGAGCGTGAGCGGGAAGAGGCGCGAGCCGGAACCTCCCGCCAGCACGACGCCCTTCAGTGCCATGGATGCGTGTCCCCGTGCGGCCATCAACGGCCCCATTTCGGCGCCGCTGCTCGTCAAGGATAGCCGGACGCGGTTGCCCGATGCGCCATACTCGATCGACATGAGCGAGCCACAGGCGAGGCCACCGATCGAGGTCGTGGTCGAGATCCCATCGGGGAGCCGCAACAAGTACGAGTACGACCACGTGCGTCATCGGTTCGTCCTGGACCGCGTGCTGTACTCGAGCGTCCATTACCCGTGCGACTACGGGTTCATCGAGGGCACCATGGGCGAGGACGGCGATCCGCTCGACGTGCTGGTCGTGATCAGCGAGCCGACATTCTCCGGCTGCGTGGTGCGTGCGCGGCCAATCGGCGTCCTCGACATGGTGGACGAGAAGGGTCACGACTTCAAGATCCTGGCAGTCGCCAGCGACGACCCGCGCTGGGACGGGATGAGCTCGCTCGAGGCGATGCGGCCGCATCGGCTGGTGGAGATCGAGAATTTCTTCCGCACCTACAAGACGCTCGAGAACCGCCAGACGGAAGTGACCGGATGGCTCGGCATGGACGACGCGTGGCGGATCATCGACGAGGCGATCGAGCGTGGCGCGCAGGTGCGCAGCGGCGAGGCCGCGGCGACCGTCGAGCCCGGCACCTGGCGCTGATCCTTTGAGGAGCAGGCGCTGACGCGGGGCCCGGGGCTGCTGCGCGGCCTCTTCTCCGACGCCGCTGTCTACGGCATCGGCGGCGTCGCAAACCAGGCGATCGCGATCCTGCTCGTGCCGCTCTACACGCACGCGCTCGGCACCGAGGGCTACGGCGTCCTGGGCATCATCAATCCGACCCTCTCGCTGCTGCTGATGGTCGCGGGTCTCGCCCTGCCTCAGGCCTTCTTCCGCTGGTACCTCAAGGAGTCGAGTAGCGATCGGGACCGCGCCCGCGTCGTGGCCGCGACGCTCGGACTGCGCCTCGCGGCGTCCGCGCTCGCGTTTGCCGCGTCGCTCCTCATCGTCATCCCGCTCGCCACGCTGCTGTTCGATGGCGGCACGCCGAACGCCGGCGACGTGCTGCCAGCGTTCCTGCTCATCGCGCCGATCGTCCTCCTCGACTCGATCGCCACCGTCCCGCTCTCGTTCTTCCGTGCCGAGCGCCGGCCGATGAGCTACAGCGCCATCAGCTTCAGCCGCGCCCTCCTCGGCACCGTGCTCATCGTCATCGCGGTCGTCGTGCTCCAGCTCGGGGTCACCGGCGTCGTCCTGGGATCCGCCCTCGGTGCCGCGGTGAGCCTTTGGATCGCGATCGAGGCCATGCGCCGCGCCGGCGTCCTGCGGGTCGCGTGGAATGCGCCTCTGTCGCGCGCCATGCTCGGCTTCAGCCTCCCGCTCGTGCCGGCCGCCATCGCCGGCTGGACGCTCAACCTTTCAGACCGATACTTCCTGGTCACCATCGGTCCACCCGCGGAGGGCCTGACGGTGACCGGCACGGTCGGGGTGTACGCGCTGGGATACACGGTTGGGCTCGTGATCAACGCCCTGCTGGTGGCGCCCTTCAGCCTTGCGTGGGGTGCCGCGTACTGGGAAATCGCGAAGCGGCCGGACGCCAAGGTCGCCTTTCGTCGTGTCCTCAGCGCGTTCGTCGTGATCGCCGCCTTCGTCGCCACCGGCCTCGCGACGCTCGGGACCGATGCCGTGCGCTGGTTCACCGCTCCGGGCTTCGAGCTGGCGCGTTTTGTCATCCCGTTCAGCGCCTTCGCCTACGTCGGCTACGGGATGTACACGATCCTCACGACCGGGCTGAACCTCGAATCGGAGACGCGGCGCGTGCCGCTCGTGATCGGGACGGCGGCGGTCGCCAACGTCGTGCTCAACCTTGTCCTGATCCCGCCGCTGGGGTTCATGGGCGCGGCCATCGGCACGCTGCTCAGCTATGGCCTGCTAGCCTTGCTCGCCGGAGTGGTGACCCAGCGCGTGTACCCGGTGGCGTGGGACGTGCCGCGCGTCCTCGCGCCGCTGGCGATCGGCGGAATCCTCTCCGCGGCCGCGCTCCTGGGCCCCGACAATTTGCTGTGGCGGCTCGCCTGCCTCGCGACCTATCTGCCGCTGCTCTTCGTGTTCCGCGTGACCGATATCGAGGACCTGCGCGGCGTGCTCGCCATGATCCGCCGCCGTGGTGACCTGGCAACATGAAGCGCCCGCATTTCGTGATCGTGGCGTGGGGCCTTGCGCCTGGCGGCACACTGAGCGTCCTGCGCGAGTGGGTGCCACGCCTCCAGGCCGCCGGGCGCGTCTCGGTCGTGACCCTTGGGCCGAATCGCGCGTCGCTCGATGTCCCGACGGTCGAGATCGGGCGGCGCTGGAGCCATCCGCTGCGCTTCCCGCAGATCGCTCCGTACATCCTTCGGATGGCGGTCGCGACTGTGCGCGCGGCGCGGCGCGGCGGTACGCCGATCCTCATGCCACAGGACAGCCTGGCCACCGGGGCGGCCGCGGCGATCGCGGCAAGATTCGTCGGTGCCAGGCTCGCCGTCATGGAGCACGGCTCGGCGGAGGCAATCGGCACTCGCCGCTTTTGGCGCGAGCGCTACCCACCAGCCGGGAAGCTCGGCGGTCCGCGCCATCGCCTCCTGCGCGCCATCGTGCGGCGCCTCAACCGCTGGGTCGTACACAGGACCGATGTCGCCCTCATCGCCGGGAACGAGGCGGAAGCGACGTACCGAAGCCTCGGCATTGACCCGTCTCGGATTGCCCGCTACCGCTTCGCGGTCGACGTCGACCGATTCCGGCCCGCGACCGCCTCCGAACGCGCCCATGCCCGTCAGCACTGGCGCATCGAGGGACCCGGTCCGGTCGTCGTCACGGTCGGGCGCCTGGCCGCCGAAAAGGGCGTCGACGACATCCTGGCGGCGATGACGCGCCAACCCGCTGCCACGCTGTTGGTCGCCGGCGAAGGTCCCTTGCGCGAGAGCCTCGAGCGGTCGGCCGGCGAGAACGTCCGCTTCCTCGGCCGGCTCGAGGCCGACGAGGTCGCGTCACTGCATCGGGCTGCTGACCTGTTCGTGTATGCCGGGCGCCAGGGCGCGAATACGCCGTACGCCGTCCTTGAGGCAATGGCCAGCGGTCTGCCAGTGGTCGCCACGACCGCGCCGGAGGTCCATCGGCCCATGCTCGCGGAAGGCCGCGGGATCGCCGTGCCGCCGGACGATGCAGACGCCCTAGAGCGCGCCATCGGTAAGCTGCTCACCGATCCCGAGCGTCGGCTCGCGGCGGGCGCCAGGGCGCGCGTCTTCGTGGAAGCCAACCACACGTCCGAGATGCTGGACCAAGCCGTTGCGGCGTTCGTGGCGCGCATCCTCGGTTAACGCTCGCCGATGCCTCGCGAGACCTCCACGCGGTCATACACATCGAGAAGTGCGGCGGCCGAGACCGACCAGTTGAAGCGCTCCTTCACGGCACCGCGGCCGCGTTCGCCTGCCTGAGCTCGAAGCACCGGATCGGCGAGGTAGCGTTCGATCGCCGCCGCCAGCGCCGGGACGTCGCGAGGATCGACGGTCGTCCCCGCCCCGGTGTCATCGACGACCTCGCGCACCTGCGGGAAGTTGCTCGCGACCACAGCCAATCCCGCCTGCATGTACTGAAACAGCTTGTTCGGCAACGAGTAGCGGTAGCTCAGCGAGGTCGGCGGGATTGGCGACACGCCGATCGTGGCCGACGCGGCGTAGGCGACCACCTCCTCGGGTGCGACCCGGGGCAGGGCATGGACGCGATCGGTCACACCGTGCTGAAGCGCGCGACGTTGGACCGACTCGCGCTGCTCAGCCGCGCCGAGCAACACCAGATGACCGTCGGGGACGCGCGCCATCGCCGCGATGAGATGCTCGATGCCCCGCCCGGCCGTGGCATTGCCCAGGTACAGCACGATCGGGGCGTCGCGCGGAATCCCATCCGCCCCAGGCAAGGAACGCAGCTCTCGCGGCGTGCCCGGCGGGGCATCCTCGGGGTAATTCGGAACGACCGTCACCTGGTCGAGGGCATAGGCGCGCTCGAGATGGCGTGCGATGGGCGGGCTGACCGTGATGCACGCCGCGGCACGGTGGAGATAGCGGCGCTCCACGCGCGCAAAATACCATTGGGCGAGCTCCCAGTACAGGTGCGAGCGATCCCGTCGCACCCGCTCGAGCCACAGCTCGTGGGCGTCGTACACGAACGGCACACTCAGCCGTCCGGCGCCAATCGCCGCGACATCGAGTGTCTCCGTGTCGCCGGCATGGATGATGTCTGGCTTCAAAGCGCGGAGTGCGGCGAGCATCCGGCGGCGGTGGCTGAAGAAGCGCAGCACCGGCGGCCATGTTGGCCGCTGAATCCGATGGATTGCGATGCCCGCGCGGACCTCGATCCGGGGCAGATTATCGTCCGCCAACGCCAAGATCGTTACCCGGTAGCCCGCGTCGCGCAACGAGGCGGCTTCCTTTTCAACCCTCGAGTCGTGCGTATACGGGTTGAGCAGGAGCATGACGACGTGCATTCCGCGATGACGCTCGCCGCCATTCACGTCAACACGATACCGGCCACACGCCCGACGGTGACATGGCTGTCAGCCCGAGGTTCCGGACGCAAATCGCTTGGCTTCGCTCTCGGCGATGAGCTTGCGTTCGCGAACGCGCTCACGATAGTTCGAGACGATCTCGGCGGGGCTGCCTTCGGCGACGATGCTCCCGCGCTCCATGAGGATTGCCCGATTGCAGAACTCGGTGACATACCCCAGATCATGAGTCACCACCACGACGGCCTTAGCCGTCTTGATCAGCTCGCGAATGCGCGCCTGGCTTTTCGCCCGAAACGTCTGGTCGCCCGTGCCGAGCACTTCGTCGAGCAAGAGGATGTCGGGAACGATCGAGGTCGCGATCGAAAACCCGAGCCGCGCCTTCATGCCGGTCGAGTACGTTCGCAACGGCGCGTCGATAAACGGACCGATGTCCGCGAAATCCACGATCTCCGGCGTGACCCGCGCCATCTCCTGGTGGGGAATGCCCAGGAAGGCACCCGCAAGGTCGATGTTGTCGCGGCCGGTCAGCTCGCCGTCGAATCCGGCCCCGATCGTGAGCAGCGTCGAGGTCCCACCGAACATCTCGACCTCGCCCTCGCTCGGAGCCAGGATGCCGGCCAAGGCGAGGAGCAGCGTCGTCTTTCCCGCGCCATTTGGTCCGACGACGGCCAGGTTGTCGCCGTGATGAATGTCGAAGTCCAGGTTCCGGATGGCCCAGAAATGGGTCTGCTTCACGTCCTCGCTCCGCCGGACGAGGCCGGCGAGCGACTGCTTCAGCGTTGTGCGACGCGTCAGTCTCAGGTTGTATCGGATGCCCAGATCCCGGATGCTCACGGCCGACCGCCGGTCAGCGCTACCTCCCTTGTGGCGGCGCTCCATCTCCTGCTCCCACGCAGAGTCGTCGCGGTCGGCGGCCTCGAGTTCGGCATCGCTCAGCGGCGGCTCTTCGATGCGCGTTTCGTCAGACGGTCGCTGCTCCGAGGTCATCTCACACGACCTTCGCGAAAGCTGGCTCCATGCGCTTGAACAGCGCCACGGCGACCACGAGGAGGACGAGAGAGAATGCGAGCGCGATTCCGAGCCCGAAGAATTCAGGCGCGGCATGCGTCCCATCCTGGTTGCCATAGATCACGTTGCGGTACGACTCGAGGATCGGCGCCATCGGATTAAGGCCCAGCACGGTACGGAGGAACGGCGAGTCCTGGAGATGATCCTGGAACGACCAGAGGCCCGGCGAGGCGTAGAACCAGAGGCGGAGCACGTGCCCCAGCAGGTTCTGGACGTCACGGTAGAAGGTGTTGACCGCCGAGAGTGCGATCGCGAGCGCCAGGCTGAAGACGAACTGAACCACGGCGATGACCGGGATGAGGAGCAACCATGGGCTGAGGCGATCCAGGAAGAGCACGTACATCAGCGCCAGCGCGATCAGGCTGATGAAGAAGTTCACCGTCCCGGCCACGACGGCAGCGGCAGGCAGGACGATCTTCGGAAACTGCACCTGTCGAATCAGGCCTTCACGGCCGGTCACCGATCCCGTGCCGCCGCCAAGCGCGATCGTGAACCACTTCCACGGCAGGATCGCCGCGAACACGAAGAGCGGGTAGTCCGGCGTGCCGCGATTGAAGATGATCTCGACGAGCACGACGTAAATGCCCATCTGCATCAGCGGGTCGAGGACCCACCAGACCTGGCCCAGGACGGTGTCCGCGTGGGTCCGCTTCAAGTTAGCGACGACCATGTAGCGGATGAGCCGTCGCCGGTTCAGGAGCTCGAAGAATCCGTCGAGGACGAGGCCGAAAAACGACCGCCGCTGAACCGGAGCGCGCACCGTCGACCGGAGCGCGTCCGAAGGGGGGTTGGTCATGTCGGACCGTACGGTAGCAGACGCGTATGCACTGTCATGCGCGCGGGCCGACGCTAGACTACGAACGCATGGCACCCGTGGAGCAGCGATCGGCGCCCATCCAGGCGATCATCGTCGCGACCTGGTATCCGGGCGTGGACGACCCTGGCAGGGGGCGGTTCGTCGCGGACCAGGTCGAGGCGCTCATCGGCACGGGCCGGGTGCGACCACTCGTTGCCTCGTTCGAGATCGCATACGTTGACAACGCGGCGGCGGCACACCGCTCCGACGCGGTCACAGAGCGTCTCCGCGACGCGTCAGCCCATCGCAACGACCTCGTCTCGCCGCGCGGCTGGTCGACCACGTCACCAATCGGCACCGCGCGACTGCCTGTACCGGAACCGTATGGGCGCAGCTCGCTGCCGGCCGGGGAAGAAGCGGATCGCAGGCGCGCGGCACTCGAGTTGCTCGCCGACCGCCTCGAAACCAGGGGGGCGCGGGGGGTGGTCCACGCTCACACCGCTTACCCTGACGGATACGCCGCAATCGGAATCGCGCAGCGCCTCGGCTGGCCACTCGTCATCACCGAACATGCCTCCTTCGTTGCGCGGCAGCTGCGTCAACCCGAACACCGCTGGCGGTATCTGGAGGCGGCCACGGCGGCGGCCCGGTTCATCGCAGTCAGCGAGATGCTGGCCTCCGAGCTGCGATCTGCAATTCCCGAGTTGGATCCCAAGCTCACGGTGCTGCCGAACATCATTCCAGTGGATGATTTCGACGCGGCCACGCTGGACGAACGCACCCCCGATGAGCTGATCTTTGTCGGCAACCGCAAGGAACGCAAAGGGATGGTGGTCCTGCTTCGGGCGTTCGCCGACGTGCTGGAGCGGAGACCCAGCGCGACCTTGCGCCTCATCGGCAAATCCCCGACCGACGCCGAGGAACAGCGCTGGCATGAGCTCGCCCGCGATCTCGGTATTGCCCACGCGGTCAGGTTCGATGGGCCGGCGGACCGCGCGGGGGTCGCGGCCGCCCTACGCCGTGCGAGCGTCTTCGTCCATGCCAGCCCACGCGAGACATTTGGAGTCGTGACGCTGGAAGCCCTCGCATCCGGATTGCCAGTCGTCGCGACCGAGTCCGGTGGGATCAGCGCCATCCTCCAGGACGAACGGCTGGGAGCGCTTGTGCCGCCTCAGGACCCGCGCATGCTGGCGCTCGCAGTCGTGCGGACACTCGAGCGACGACAGGAATTCGATCCGGAAACGCTTCGGTCGGCCGTGGAGCGCTTCTCGCCAGCAGTAGTCGCTCCGCGCCTCGCGGCGCTCTACGACGAGGTGATCACCGAAGGTGGCGATGGCGCTGCGGCCAACGGCGATCGGGTCAGAGCGCAAGACGTCGCGTGGGCGGGGCATACCGTCCCCGTTCAAGCGCGCATGGTGGTCGTGGCACATGACACGGTTCGTGCACTGCGATTCCTGTCCGGCATGCCCGATGACCTGCTGGCTCAACTCACGCTTGTCACTGATGGCGTCCCGGCGGGGGCAGAAGCGCCAGCGGCGATCCACCAGGTGGTTGAAGCCCAGGGCCACATCGCCGAGGAGCTGCGCCACCGCGGCCTGTTCGGCCCGCGGGGGCAGCTGTCCGAGCGATTGCGGCGACTCATCCGCAACCCCGTCGGACCGTTGCAGCGACGCCTTGTCAAGGGCGGCTTGGCAGAGCTTCGCTGGGAGGCGAACTCCGCGGGCCTTGCCCGCGCCCTGCAAGAGGCGCTTCGCTCCGACGGCGGGGCCGCGGAGGTCTACTGTCTGGATGTCCTCGACTATGCCGTCACGCAGCCGTTGGTGGCGGCTGGCCGCCTGACATCAGTTCCTGGCGGTCTGCTCTGGCTCGCTGATCGCTGGAGTGCGCTGCAGGATGCGGAGATGTCAACTTCACCAGCAGTCGACGCCCAGAGGTCAGTCTCGCCCATCGCCTGACGCAACCCGATCAACTGCCGTTCAGCCCTCCCGCTCGAGGATCGCCGACGCGATACGGTCGCTGACCTTCGGCCAATCGTAGACGCGCTCTGCGACCTCGCGGGCCACCGCACCGATTCGCTTCGCCTCGGTCTCGTCCCGGATGAGACGGGCGAGCGCCTCGGCGAGGTCCTCGGTGGTGTCCCCGGCGGCCGCTACCCCGACACCGTGACGCTTGATGAGTTGTACCGTCTCGGTGCGGGGCGTGACGACCAGCGGTCGTCCCGCGGCCAGCGCATCGAAGATCTTGACCGGCAGCGTTGCATCCCAGTACGCATGCGCAGGATGCGGAATACAGAACACCGTCGCCTGCCGAAGAGCAAAGCTGAGATCGTCTCGCCGTACGGCGTCAATCTCGATCCAGCGCTCGCGGCGGACACTCTCCGATAGGCTGGCGAGGTAGGCACCGCTGCGAGGGTCGGTAGCGATGAGCCACAGTTGGAGCCGCAGCTCGGGGATCTCGTCCCGGATCAGCCTGGCCGCATCGATGAGCCGCTCGATGCCGCGTGCCGGCGCCGCACCGGAAATGAAGGCGATGGCCGGATCCTCGGGCCAGACGCCAGGTCGAATGCCCTCCGCATCGGTGCCGTTCTCGCCCGGAATGATGTGCTCCAACGGCAGGCCAGCGAGCTCGGCCAGCGCCAGCGTCGGCATCACCTGCCATCGGAACGCTCGAACGTTTGCATCACGTCGCTTCCGAAGCGCTCGGGCTCGTTCCGGAGCGAGCTCGAATCCCAAGGCCGCATGGTGAGGGATGGGGTCATCGTAGATGGCGACTGCAACGAGGTCGGCGCGCCGCGCAAGACGACGGATGACCGCCGCATCGAGCGTCTCCCCCGACACGAGCTTCGGACGAGGGCCCACATGCCCGATGAAGGGAATCGAGAGTCCAGCCGGCCCAAGGGTCGGTCGAATGGACGCCCAAGACCAGCCGGCAGCAATCTCGCCGCCGGTGCGCTCGGCGAGCGCCCGGAAGATATGACGTCGCCGGCGCTCGCCGCCCCACCGCTCCTCGCGTCCCTCGAGAATGGCGATCCAACGCTCTCGCGCCGCGCGTTCAGCCATTCAACGCGCCAGTGCCGCTGCTCGAAGAAAACACGGCTGCCGCACTGAGCGCGCCCTCGCGTCGCAGAACCTCGAGTGCCAACCGTTCGCCGACGACCGGCCAGTCGTACTGCTCCACCGCCGCGGCGCGGGCGGCCTCTCCCATGCGACGCGCGGCTGCCTCGTCGTTCAGCACCCGCACGAGCGCGGTCGCGATGTCTTCCGGCCGATCCCCACCAGCAACCTCACCCGCGGCGTGGCGCAGCACGAGGTCGCGGGTCTCGGTGCGCGGCGTAATGACGAGCGGCCGGCCGGCGGCCATGGAGTCGAAGACTTTGACCGGCAACGCGACGTCCATGTACGCGCCGGGGGGATGCGGAACGGCCAGCACGGTTGCCTGTGAAAGTGCGGCGCTGATCTCTGCGTAGTCCACGCTTGTGATCTCGATCCACGAATCCGCGGCAACCGATAAGCGCAGCCGGGTGAGGTAGTCCTCGCTCTCGGGGCCAGTCGGGACGAGCCAGAGCAGCAGCCGGAGCTCCCGCATCTCCTCGCGGATTTCGCGGGCGGCCGTCACAAGGTTCTCGATCCCGCGCCCCGGGGCGGCACCGGATACCATGCCGACCGTGGGACGGGCCGGCCACGGTCCCGGGCGGATGTGCTTCACGTCAGTCCCGTTGCCGGCGACGATGGCCCGATCAAGGTCAAGGCCGATCAATGCCGCGAACGAGGCAGTCGGCACGGCATGCCATCGAAAGGCGTCGATATTCCCCACTCGCCGTGCCGTGTACAGCGCAGTCTTCGGCGACGACATCCGCATGCCGAGCGACGCAGTCTGCGATACAGGATCGTCGTAGATCGCCACGACGGCGAGGTCGGCAGCTCGCCGAATGACGCGCAGCATGTCGGGCCGCAACTGCTCCGATGATGCGAGCCTTGGTCGGGACAACCGGAACGGGATCGGCAGTGCACGGAGCGCGAATGGCACGCGACCCATGGCGTCGGCGAGCGCCCGAATCGACCACCCGTCGGCCGTCATTGCTCGCGTGTGGCGGGCAAGCTGGCGGAAGATCTGCCGACGTCGCAGGTCGCCACCCCAACGCTGACGGTGTTCTTCATGCATCACGACCCACGGCCCATACGGCCGCAGCTCCGGACGCGAACGCGCAGGAGCAGTCACCTCGTTTGGCGACGCAGAATCGTGCATGGAGTCCGAACCATAGCAACCGGCGCGCCTGCGCCTCGGCTGCGCGGTCAATTGAGCGTCAGTATGCCCCGCGGCCGCTCACCACGGCACCAAAGGTCAGTGCCGCGATCTTCGCGTCGAGCACAAACCCCCGCCGACGGATGTAGCTCAACTCGAGCCGCATGCGGTCTTCGAAGGTCCGGTCCGACCGACCATTGACCTGCCAAAGCCCGGTGATGCCTGGTCGGACACTGAGGAGCTCCACCGCTTCCTCGCGGCCACGAAGCTCATCGGCGAAGTAGGGGCGTGGACCGATGAGGCTCATCTCGCCGGCAAGGACGTTCACGAGTTGAGGAAGCTCATCGATGGATGTGCGGCGCAGGAACGACCCGATCCGGGTGATGCGTGGATCATCCTTCAGCTTCTTGTTGAGGATGTACTCCATCCGTCGTTCCTCGTCCACGCTGAGGAGCTCCTCAAGGTGCTTGTGCGCCCCATTTCGCATGGTGCGGAATTTCAGAACGGTAATCGGCTGGCCGTAGCGACCCAGTCGCTGACATCGGTACAGGATGGGCATGCCGGAATCCAACCAGATGGCGAGGGCCGCGCCAAGGAGGATAGGCGAGAAGAGAATCAGAAGCAGCGAAGCGGCCACGACATCGGCAAGCCGCTTGCTGAAGTAGTACAGAAGCTGCGGAAACGATGCACTCGCCGCCGCGGTCCGTCCTTGTTGCAGTTGCTCCAAAGGGCCCTCCACCCTGGCCGATGCGGGCACGTGAGAGCCGTCGGCCCAGATCGCGGTGCCCGCGCGATCCTGTCGAAGTATACGCAAGCGTCAAGGCCATGGCGTGAGCCAATGGTCCCGGGTCGCGCTGTCATTCGCTCCGGTCATGCCGCGACATCTGTCGCGAGAGACCGATGGCGAGACCGCGTCGCACAGCCGGCGCGGTCTCGCTAACCCCACCCAGACGCTCCAAAGCGTCGATCCGTTGCGGCTAGGTGCCCCGGATCTGCGCCATGACGGCGTCCGAGATGATGCCGGGGCCGCCGAGCACGTGCACGAGGCTCGGGTCGAGACCGGCGATCGCAGCGAGGACGCCAGGCTCCAGTGATGTCACCTTCGTCAGGAGGACCGGCACGCCGCCCGGACCTGCGGCCAGTGCATCAGGGAAGTTCAGCCCGGTCGCAACGAACAGATGATCTCCCGTCGAGGCATTGAAGAAGGCCTGCGCGATCTTCACGGCGGTGTCATAGCGCGTGTCGCCACCCAGGCGCGTGACCGTCGTCGCATAGCTGTGCAACTGCGTCTCCACTGCCGCGGAGATGGCGGTAGGCCCACCCGCGATGAAGATTTGGCCCGGATTGAGCCGATCGAGCTGCGCGACAGTCGCCGCGGGAATGTCGCCTGACCGGACCAGCAGGATCGGGATTCCGGCGTGCGCCGCCGCTGCTGCGCCAGAGATCGCATCGGGGAAGTTCAGCCCGGTCGCGACGATGACGGCCGCCGCGGTGCCCGGGAAGGCGTCCTGGACCGCGATGGCGGCCGTCTCGTATCGGTCAGCTCCGGCGAGACGGACGACATTGCCGCTGCGCGCATGGGGCTTGAGCGCGTCCGCGACGGACTGGGGCACGGCATTCGTGCCGCCGAGCAGGTAAATCGTCTGCGGGTTGAGCCGGTTGAGCTCCGCGACCGTCTCAGGCGGAATCGTTCCGCCCTTCACGAGGAGCAAGGTCCCATTCCGTTTGGCGGCCAATGGACCGCCGGCCAGCGCATCGGGGAAGGCGACGCCCGTGGCGACGTAGACCGCGTTGACGCCAGTACCCACGCTGGGCTTGAGCAGCTGCGAGACCTGGGCAGCCGTACCGTATCGGTCTGCCCCGAAGAGGCGCACGACGGTCGGGGTCGCGGCCGGGGTAGGAGTCGCGGTCGGCACCGGCGTGGGGGTGGGCGTGCCCACCGGCGTCGGAGTGGGTACCGGCGTCGGCGTCGGGGTCGGGGTGGGCGTCGGTCCAGCGGCCGTGCAGGTGCCGCTCACGCGGACTTCATAGATCCGGCCATCGTTCTCCGTCTGATTGGGAGCGGCATTGTCGACGCCGCGGTCGACGATGTAAGCGCTCGTCCCAGGTCCCGTGGAGCACGGTGCGATGGTCACGCCACCGAGCGAATCGAGCGCTGAGATGCTGCTGAGGTCGAACTCCTCAATGATGGTGCCGCTCGTGGAGACGTTGGAGAGCAGCTTGACGCTCTTGCTGTTGCTCACGATCCAGAGGGAGCCACCGCTGTAGTCCACGCCCTCGGGATCAGGCTGACCGATGGCGGCCGTGTCGAAGTGGCCAACGACGACATCGTCCCCGCCATCTCCCGGGGTGCCGTCGAATACCGTGTTCGCGCCGGGGGCTAGTTCCCAAATCTCGGCACCAAGGCCGTCGCCGATGAAGAGATGGCCGGCACCGAAGCCCAGGCCTTCCGGATCCTGGACGCATGGGGCGCCACCGGAGTCGCATGCGTGGACGAGCGAAAAGTCATTGAGCAGCGTGTCGTTGCTGTTGTACGTTGCGTCAGATCCCGGATCGACGACGTAGATATGCTTCTGGCTGTCGTTCGAGTTGTACTGGTACTTCGTGCCGGGGTCGACGGCGACGCCGACGGGCTCGGTCTGGTTGTAGTCAGTCGTGTCGAAGGTGCCCTGGAGAGCCCCCGCAGTCGTGGTCCGATAGCCATTCGCGTTGTTGAACCACGGCGGCGGCGATCCCTCCTCGATCTCGCCATCCACGACGACCAATTGGCTGAGCCATGAAGCCCACGCAATGCCGGATGGATCCGTGCTCGACGGGTTCCATGATGAGTTGGAAGTATCGATGGTCCGGATCAGCGTCGCGGCCGTGGCCGTGGCTGTCAGTGCCTGTGCGGTGAGCTGCGGTTCGGTTAGGTCGACCTCGACGATCCCGGCGTCCTGTTGCGTCACACCCGCGTCTGCGATGAAGAGATTGTTGACCGATCCCTCGTCGGTCTGATCACCACTCGGCGCCAGCGTGATGCCTCGCGGGTCCGCGAGATTCGCGTCGTCGAGATTGCGCACCGTCCGGGGGGTCCCATCGGAACCCAGCTCATAGAGCGCCGAGGTATCGGCGTCGAGGACGAAGATGGACCCGTCCTGCCCGATGGCCGGGCCGACAAGCCGGTGACCCGCGATATCGGTCAGTGAGGCCAGCACTGGGCCAGGAGCGAGCGTGCCATCGGGCGCCGTCGAGGTCCGCGTCAACGCGTTGGCATCCAGGACGACGTAGGTGCCATCACGCGGATCGACCGCGATGCCATCAGGCGAAGCCGCGGTGAGCTGTGGCGCGGCGCTGCTTGCCGCGAACGACTTGCCTGTCGGGATGGTACCGGTGCCGATGAGGAGCCGATGGGTGATCCGGTCGTACGCGAAGACGCCGTCCTGGCCTGGGGGGAGGGCGACAACGCTCGCGACCTCGCCGATGGGATCGACGTAGGTGACCTGGGAGGCGTCTGCGCCGGCGGAACCAAGCACCGCGAGCTCGCCGCGATCGGCCGCGTACGCAATGCCGGCCGGCGTTCCGATTCCAAGCTCGCCAGCTTCGATGAGCCTGACGAATCGGGCGTAGCCAGGCACAAACGATGTCGTGCTCGTCGGGCCTTGCGCCGCGACGGGCGCGGTGAGGCTGAATAGAAGACTCGCCACGACGGCGAAGCTCATGAGCGTGGCACTGCCCCGAGCAGCCTTGGGCACAGGTTCCCTCCCCTCAAGTTGGAGTGTCGGGCCAGGATCGCTCCTGGCCCGACATCGAGATCAGCTCCCCTGCAGCTGGGTGATGAGGCTGTCCTCGAGCACCGTCGGTCCACCGAGGACGTGAATCCGCAGCGGATCGAGGCGCTTGGCCTCGTTGAAGGCAGCTGTGGTCAACGGGCCGCCCTTGGAGAGCAGCAGCGGGTTGCCGAAGGCACCTGCCGCCAATGCATCCGGGAAGTTCTGGCCGGTCGCGACGAACAGATCGTCGTACTCGGCCGGACCAAAGAATGTCTGGGACACCACGACCGCGGTGGCGTACCGATCGATGCCGGAGAGCCGGGTCACGGTCGTCGTGTAAGCCTTCAGCGCATTGACCACGGTCTCGGGGATCACGCTCGGGCCGCCGAGCACGTAGATCGTGGTCGGATTGAGCCGGTCGAGCTGCGTCGCCGTCTCGCCGGGGATCGTTCCACCCTTGACGAGCAGGATCGGTGCGCCCTGATCGCCCGCCGCGGCCGCTCCTGCGAGGGCATCAGGGAAGTTCACGCCGGTTGCGACGAACACGTTGGTCTCGGTGGTCGGGAAGATGGTCGCGGCAATGTCGGCCGCCGTGCCGTATCGGTCCGCACCGTCGAGCCGAGTGGCCGTTGCGCCACCCGCGGCCACCTGGAGCTGGGCGACGGTCACATCGGGAATTGCCGCCGGGCCACCCAGGATGTACAGCGTGGTCGGCGATAGCCGCGCCAGCTCGTTGCTGGTGAAGCTGGGGATGGTACCGCCCTTCACAAGGAGGATCGGCGCGTCGAGCTCGTGGGCCGCTGAGGCACCCGCCAGCGCATCGGGGAAGTTGACACCGGTCGCAATGAAGGCCGCGTTGA
Source organism: Chloroflexota bacterium (assembly GCA_039933775.1). GTDB lineage: Bacteria > Chloroflexota > Limnocylindria > QHBO01 > QHBO01 > JBDTNK01. The sequence goes on from JBDTNK010000003.1 coordinate 26,553, forward strand.
TGCCGCCGGTGGGAACCGTCGGGTACATCATCTGGGACAGCTTCGCCGCGGTCTCGTAGCGGTCAGCGCCGAAGGTCCGCGTCACCACCGGCGACGGGCGCGGCGTCGGCGTTGCGCTGCCGGTCGGGGTCGCGGTGGCAGTCGGCACGGGCGTTGGGGTGGCCGTCCCGACTGGGGTCGGCGTCGGGGTCGACGTCGGAGGCGGCGCGCCGGTGCAGTCGATCGTCACCTTGTACGAGGGCTCCCCAATGGGCGGATCCTTGATCGCCCACGATCCGTCTCCATCGGTCCATGACAGGTCTGCACGATTGAGGACCGTGTTGTCGATGCCACCGGTTCCGTTATCGGGGCACGCCTGAGCCAGAGGCTGCACGGTGACGTTCAGCGTCGCAACAACGGTTTTACCTGCACCCACGGTGCCGACGGTGCACGTGACGTCCACGCCGACGACCGGGCAGGCAGTGTCGACGCCGCCATCGTTGGAGAATTTCGCCGACGTGACGACGATCTGGCCGGCGTCGAGTGAACCATCCCCGAGGACGACATTCGTGACAGCAGTCGAGCCCGTATTGGTGGCTGTCAAGCTATAGGTGTAAACATCGCCGGGAGCGACGTTCGTCGTGGATGACGTCTTGTCGAGCGTCATGGTGGTGATCGAGGCGCCGACCAGCTGCACGGACAGCAGCAGGAGCACGACGATTCCGAAGGCACTGATGACCCCGGCAAAGAACCGGAGCGTTCCAAAGGCAGCCAGGCGGGCAGTCACGGTGAGGTCTCTCCCCTGATGAGGACGGATGGGTGGAGCGGGCATCGTAGTACGCACGTCCCACGAATGCATAGTGCTCGAGGGCTTGCTTCCAAGCGTCGCCCGTGTGGCGCTGAGCGTGGTAGATGCCCGTCTGGTGCTGTCCGTCACCGGAAATCCGGAGATTAGCGCGACGGGCTCACGCAGGGGTGAGCGACCCGCCAGCTGCAACCGACCGTGCCGAATGAGCCGATGCGCACACCGGCTGCGGCGCTGCCTCCCAGCCACTGGCGAAACCGAGCACACAACCCGCGACTAGAAGGCCTCGAGGTAGCGATCGACCTCCCAGGCGCTGACCTGCATGCGGTACTCGTCCCACTCGTTGTTTTTGGCCTCGACGAAGCGCTCGAAGATGTGCTCGCCCAGCGCTCCGGAGATGACCGGGTCGGCGGTGAGCTCGTCGATCGCCTCGCGCAGCGTGCCGGGCAGCTGCCGGATGCCACGCGACTGCAGCGTCGCGGCGTCGAAGTGGTAGAGGTTCTCCTCCACCGGCTCCGGCGGGGTGAGCTCGCGCTCCACGCCGTCGAGGCCGGCGGCGAGCATCGCCGCGAAGGCCAGGTACGGGTTCGAGGACGGATCCGGGCAGCGCAGCTCGATACGCACGCTGTTCGTCTGGCCGGCGCTGATCTGCGGGATGCGGACGAGGGCAGATCGGTTGATCCGCGCCCAGCCGATGTAGACCGGCGCCTCGAATCCCGGCACGAGCCGCTTGTACGAGTTCACCAGTGGGGCGAGGACCGCGATCATGCCCCGCGCATGCTCCAGGATGCCCGCGATGTACGAGCGCGCCATCTCGGACAGCCCGTACGGATCCTTCGGGTCGCTGAAGGCGTTGCGCCCCTTCTTGTCGTCCCACAGCGACATGTGGCAGTGCATGCCCGAGCCGTTGATCCCGAAGAACGGCTTCGGCATGAACGTCGCGTACAGGCCGCGCGACGCGGCGATGGCCTTGAGCGTGGTCTTGAAGGTGACCGCGTTATCGGCCGTGCGGAGCGCATCGGCGTACTGGAAGTCGATCTCGTGCTGGCCGGTTGCGACCTCGTGGTGCGCCGTCTCGACCTTGATGCCGAAGTCCTCGAGGCTGTTCATCATCTCCTTGCGCACCTCGGTGCCGAGGTCCTCGGAGAGGTCAAAGTAGCCGGCGGCGTCGTGCGGCAGCGGCTCGACGGTGCCGTCCTCGCGGCGCAGCAGGAAGAACTCCAGCTCGGGTCCGGTGTTGAACGTGAAGCCCAGCTTCTTGGCCCGCTCGACCTGGCGCTTCAGGACGCCGCGTGGATCGCCGGGAAAGGGGTCGCCATTCGGGTCGAAGACGTCGCAGATGACCCGCGCCGAGCCGGTCGTCAGCTTCGAACCATCCGGCGCCAGGCCGGGCTCCCACGGGATCGGGCTGAAGGTCGAGAGGTCCGGCTTGAGGAACATGTCGGACTCGGCGATGCGGGTGAACCCCTCGATCGAGCTGCCGTCGAACCACTTGCCGTGCTCGACCGCCTCCTCCAGCTGGTGGATCGGCACCTGCACCGACTTGACGCTGCCCACGATGTCAGAGAACTGGAGGCTGATGAAGCGCAGGTTGCGCTCCTCGGCGACCTTCATGACGGCGGCGAGATCCTTGTTGGCCATGGCGCGGCGGACTCCTTGCGGTGTGCTTCGGGAGTCTCAGGCTAGCCCGATGCCGCCTCCCGAACGCACGCAATCCCGGGTGGCGTCGCCGCCCTCCTTTGTGCACTTTGCACAATCAGGGACCGATGGCGCCGCTACTCGCTCCGCTCGGCGGCGCGCAGGATGCGCAGCGCGTCGTCGGGTCGCCGCGGGTCGAGTCCGCGCTCGCCGTGCGCGATGCGCAGCCGATACAGCACGGTGTTGCGATGCACCCCGAGCGCGCGCGCGGCAGGCGCGATGCGCCCGTTTGCGCGGGCCACTGCCAGCAGCGTCGCGCCCAGCGGATCGTCGGTGCGCGGAGGTTGCGGCGGCGCAGGAGCGTCGGCACGGGCGGTGGCGGATGGCGCCGGCCGGCGCAGCAGCGCACGGATCGTGACGGCCAGCGCCTCGGCGGCCGCGGCGTCGACACGCGCGAAGGGCACGTCGTCGAAGAGCCACAGCGCGGCGCGCTCGCGGATCGGCTGGTGGAGCACCCACAGCCCGTCACGCAGACGCCGCTGCGCCTCGGTCCCGCTGGCGTCGGCCAGCAGGCGGGCGTGCACGGCGGCGAAGCGCGCCGCAAGCGCGCGTCCGGCCGCGCGGGGGTTGAGCGCCAGCAGCTTGCCGTCCACGGCCACCGCGACGCCACGGCGCAGGCGCGCCGCCACCGCGCCGGCCGCCGCCCCGAGGCTCGGATCGGCCAATGCCGCCTCGGCCGCCGCCAACCGGATCGAGACGGCCAGTCGCGCGAGGTGACCGCGCTCATCGGTCAGGTAGGCCAGGCCCGCGTCTGCGAGGCGGGCCGCGAGCAGGACGCTGGCGATGACCGGGACGTCGCCGCCGGGCGCCTCGAGCGATCGCGTCACGCCGCCGAGCAGGATCGCCGGCGGCGCCAGTCCGGCCTCCCCGATCGCGGCCAATAGGCCGTCGAGCGACGTGCCCACGACCAACGCCGCATCGGCGACCAGGAGCGCCCCATCCGTCGGCGGCGGCAGGTGCGGCGGTGCGGCGCGCGTACGATGCACGCCACGGACGGCGCTGCGCAGCGCCGCATCGGAGCCGGCGAGCAGTCGCGCATCGGGGTCCAGGGCGCGCCACAGGTCGACGACCGATGTCACCGCAGCAGCCGCTCCAGGCGCGCCAGCTCAGGTCCCGGGTCGTCGAAACGCTCCGCGACGAGGACAAGCCGCGTGCCGTCAGCAGTGGCGCGCAACGTCAGGCGACGGCGCGGCAGCCACAGGGCCACGGCGAGCAGCGTCACCAGCAACGCCGAGCCGCCGAAGACGAGCCCCATCCCCGGGTCGTTGCGCGACAGGAAGGTGACGTAGGCGTCGAAGCGCACGAGCGTCACGTTGAGCGGCCCGATGCGCGTCGGCTCCCCGGGCGCAAGGACCGCGGTGTCGATCGCGCCGCCGGCGCCCGCCACGGTCACGCCCAGCGTGTTCGCGTCCGCGTCGACGAGCGAGAGCCCCAGCGCCAGGCCGGTTCCCGGCAGGTCGGCGGCGCCCGACGGGCGGCCGGCATCGGTCCCGTCGAGCGGCACCCCGTTGTCGAGCAGCGGCCGTCCGGCGAGCGTCTCGACCCGCAGCCGAACCGCCGGGCCGTAGGTCCAGCCATGGACCAGGTAGCCGCCGAAGCTGCCCGGCCGGTTGACCTGCAGCAGCTCGCTGCCTGCCGGCTCGCCGTCGCGCAGAAAGGTGACCTGGGTGTCGAGGCGGCTCGGACGCCCATCGGTCCCGAATTCGGCGTCGAAACGGTCCAGGCGAACGGCATCGGTGAATCCTTCGCGTGCAGGACCGATGCGTGCCTGCTCGCCGGGAAGCAGGCTGAAGCTCGTCTCGGTGGCGAGCGCGCCGCCCAGGGCCACGCCCAGGACCACGAGCACGAGCGCCAGGTGGCTGCCGATTCCGGCGATCCGGGCATATCCGCGCCGCACCGCGTGGAGCGTCCAGCGCTTCTCACGCCCGACTCGTCGTACGCGGTAGCCGGCGCGCTGCAGGACGCGCGTGGCGTCTGCGACGGCGAGCGGCGGCAGGCTCGCGCTGCGCTGCTGTGAATCGCCGGGTCGCTCCACGACGCCGGTCGGCGAACGCCACTCGCGCCACGCGGCGGGCGTGCGCACCGCGACGGAGGCGAGGCCGCTGAGCAGCACGGCGCCGAGGAGGCCCAGGTAGATCGGAGAGTGCAGCAGCGTGGCGCCGTCGGGAATTGCGGCTGCGGCCGCGTTGGCGAGCCCGGTCAGGAGAAGGAGCGCGATCCCCAGGCGCGGGTCCCCGGCCACGCGCAGCAGACGATCGGCGCGGCGATTCGCACGGTCGAGCCGCGTGGCGAACGCGGTGCCGAGTGGCGGTCGCTCAGTCGGGGCGTGCGGCGGCGGCGAGATCCGCGACGAGGTCATCGGCATCCTCCAGCCCGATCGAGATGCGCACCGTGCCGCCGGTCAGGCCGGCGTCGGCCAGCCCGCGGTCATCGAGCTGGCGATGCGACGAGGACGCCGGGTGGCTGCACAGGGTTTCGGTGCCGCCCAGGCTCGTGGCGTGGACCGCGACCTCGATCCGGTCCAGGAGGCGCTCCCCCGCTGCGCGTCCGCCGGCCAGGTCGATCGCCAGCATGCCGCCCGCGAGGCCGTCGCGGAACTGCCGCTGCGCGACCTCGCGCTGCGGGTGGCTTGCCATCCCGGGGTAGCGGACCCGGTCGATCCCCGGCGCGCCGTCGAGCGCGGCGGCGACCGCCAGTGCCGTCTCGGAGTGCCGCTCCATGCGCAGCGCCAGCGTCTTGAGGCCGCGCAGCGCCAGGAATGCCTCGAGCGGCTGCGCGTTGCCACCGGCCGTGACGACCACGTGGCGGGCCGCGCCGACCAGCTCGGCACTTCCCAGGATCGCGCCCCCGATCAGGTCGGAATGCCCGCCGATGTACTTGGTCAGCGAATGCACGACGAGATCGGCGCCGTGCGCGAGGGGGGTGCACAGGTACGGCGAGGCGAACGTGTTGTCGACGCCGAGCAGCAGCCCGCGCCCGTGCGTGAGCGCAGCGAGGGCGGCGATATCGGCGACATCGGTCGTCGGGTTGGAGATCGTCTCGATCCAGATCAGGCGGGTGCGCTCGGTGATCGCCGCCTCGACCGCGGACGCATCGGTCGTGTCGACGAAGGTATGACCGATGCCGAAGCCGGCCAGCAGGCCGGTCAGCAGCCCGTAGGTGCCGCCGTAGATCGCCTTGGCGGCGATGACCTCGTCACCGGGGCGAAGCAACGAGGTGAGCGCGGCGTGGATGGCCGCCATGCCGGAGGCGGTGACGTGGGCCGACTCCGCGCCCTCGAGCTCCGCCAGCGCCTCCTCGAGCGCGGCGTGTGTCGGGTTCGAGTAGCGCGTGTACGAGTGCCCGGAGCGGCGGAACTCGAGCAGCTCCTGGAGCTCGGCGGCGCTGCCAACCTCGAAGGTGCTGGCCTGGTAGATCGGCACGGCCAGCGGCGCCTGCGGCGCGTCGGGGACGCGGCTGGCACTGCGAATCGCACGCGTCGCGAAGCCCGGCATGCGGCCGAGTCTAGCAGGGCGCCGCGCTCGCTCGGTCAGCGTGCCGTGGTCGTGGGCCCGCCATCGCCGAGCAGCTCGTCGGCCAGCTGGCGGATGCCCTCCATGTCGGGAATCAGGATGTAGCCGGAGACCGGGTCGCTGCTCGGCGTGACGAGCGGCGGCTGGATCACGGCGCGCTCGATGGCGCTCGTATCGGCCTCCTGCAGCGCAGCCGCCATCTCGGGCAGCCGCGATTCGGGGACATCGGTGGCGATCGTGTTCTTGACCGCGTCGAGCAGGCTCGGCAGCGAGAGGATGACGTTGCCGGCGGTCACCTTGTCGGCGATCGCGGCGAGGAGCTGCTGCTGGCGGTCCGAGCGCGTGAAGTCGCTGTCGCCGGCGCCGTGGCGCGATCGGGCAAAGGCGACCGCCGTGCTGCCGTCCATGTGATAGACGCCCGGCTCGAGGTAGAAGCCGGTGTGCACGTCGAACTCGTTCCAGTACGTCGGATCGTCGATGAGCCGCTCGTTGGTGATGTCGACCCCGCCGATGGCGTCCACCGCCTGCTTGAAGCCGATGATGTTGATCGCGGCGAAGTAGTGGATCGGGACGTCGAGCAGCTCGGAGACCGTCGCCTTCAGCGTCCCTGGCCCGCCGAGCGGGAACTGGCCCGGGTCCGCGTTGGCCGAGGCCATGAGGCTGTTCAGCTTCGCGTCCCAGACGCGGCCGTCGGGCAGTGGCGCGCCGTACAGGTCACGCGGGACCGAGAGCATCGACGTCTTGCCCGTCTCCGGATCCAGGCTGACGATCAGCATCGTGTCGGTCAGCTCGGTCGTGCGGCCCGGCGCGAAGTCGACACCCACGAGCAGGATGTTGACGCGTTCGCCACGCGTCACCTCCGGCTGCTCCGATGGCGGCGGCAGCGGATCGAAGCCTTCGTCCGACCCACTGTCGCCGCCGGGATCGCCGGTGTCAGCGGCGACGGTGCTCAGCGTGTCGATCGCCAGCGTGGCGTACCAGGCCGGCACGAGATGCATGACCAGGGTCAGGACCAGCACGCCGGCCGTGGCCCACGTGGTCCAGCGGCGGGCGGCAAACGGCCTGCGCCGCAGATGCGCCTGCGCAATCGCCACGAGCCGCCAACCCAGGAGCGCCAGGTCGAGCACGACGAGTCCGATGAGGAAGCGCGCGTCGAGCAACCGCGCGATGACGCCGACCCGCGCCACGAGCACGACGATCAGGAGGGTGCCGATGATCGCCAGCACCGGCAGGGCCAAAATGGTGGCCAACGCCCGCTCGCCGTTGTACGCCTGTCCAAGCCCGGGAAAGAGGAACGACAAAAAGGCGGCCAGCGACGCGCGCGGCTCCTCGCGAGCGCCGCGACCGCGCGATCGGGTCATTGCGGTTCGGGGGAGCGGCCGGTCGAAGCGACGATCGGCAGCGATGATGAGGACATGGGCGAACCAGGTTGGAGGGACCGGCTGGGCGGCGCGGGCGAGTATAGCGAAATCGGGCTATGGGCCCCAGACGTCACTCAAGTAGCATCTGTTGCATGCCAACCCTGCCCCAGCGACGGGTGCTGATCGCCGTCGCCTGTGCTGCGCTGGTCATTGGCGGAGGCGCATATCTGCTTTTCGGACGATCAAACGTGCCGGTCGCGAGCGCCTCTCCATCGCCCTCGCCCTTGCCGTCACCCACACCCTCGCCGCGGGCCACGCGCACGCCACGACCGTCACCGACGCCCTCACCGACCCCGGTCGAGGTGGCGCGCTGTCCCCTCACCGGCCTGCCGCTGGACGATCCTGCGAAGGCCGATGCCACCGCCATCCTGCTGCAGATCGAGAACCATCCCGAGGCGCGCCCCGCCTCGAACCTCAGCCGCGCCGACATGGTGTACGAGGCGCCGGTCGAGGGCGACACGACCCGCTACTCCGCCGTCTTCCTGTGCCAGGAGACCCAGGGCCTGACCGGTCCCGTCCGCAGCGCGCGCTACTACAACGTGGACCTGTGGCAGGACGTGCACCTGCTGACGCTCGGCTTCGGCGCCTCGGCCGGCGCCGTGGCGCGCTTCGCCGCGGCGGGCATGCCATACCTCAACGGCATCAGCGGCACGTGGCCGTGGTACGTGCGCAGCTCGCAGCGCGCGGCACCGCATAACGTCTACGGAGACATGGAGGCGGCGCGGGCGGACATCGCGGGCGACACGCTCGCCGGCCGCGTCGCGCGGACCGTCCCCGCGCTGCGGCCGCCACTCAGCTTCGATCCCGAACTCGAGATCGAGGGATATCGGGACGTCGACAGCCTGACGATCCAGACGAACAGCTTCTGGGTCTTCGGCTGGGAATGGGACGGCGATCTTGGCGCCTGGCGTCGCAGCGAAGCCGGCGTGCGCCACGTGGATGCCGCGACCGGCGACCCGGTGGCCGCGCGCACGGTGATCGTGCAGCGCGTCGTCGAGCGCGTCGTGCTGGGCGATCCCGATCCCGGCGGCAACCCGCGGCGCGAGCAGGATCTCGTCGGTTCGGGCAATGGCACGGTCTACGTCGACGGCCAGGCGATCGATGCCACCTGGTCGCGCGCAACGGCCGACGACGGCACGACCTGGACCGTCGCCGAAACCGGCGATCCGCTCGTCCTGCCGCCGGGCCAGGTGTGGTGGGAGATCGTGCCGCTCGAGGCGAGCGTCATCGAGGGTTGAGCGCAGTCGGCCTCAGCTGGCGCGCTGGTCGTCGTCGCGGTCGCGGTCGCGGCGCTCACGTCGTGGGCCGGGAGCGCCCAGAAATGCGTCCATGGCGCGGCGGATCTGGTAGTCGGGGTCGTAGCTGAGCGCCGCGATGCGCCGTCGCGCCTCCGCTGGATCCAGGTCCTCGTCGCCCGACGTGGTGGCCGGGTGCGTGCCGTTGGGGCGCAGCTCGGCGGGCTCGAGCTCCTCTTCGAACTCGTCGTCCGTCTCGAGGTCCGCGCTCATGTCGGGCGCAGCTTCGGGAACCTCGGGCTCGGCGACGGCCGTTGGCGCGGGCGGCGGCGTGATGATGACCGATGCCGTCTCGGGCGCAGCGACGGCGGTTGGCGCAGGCGGCGGCGTGATGATGACCGATGCCGTCTCGGGCGCCGCGGCGGCGGCCTCGGGCGGCGGCGCTTCGGCCGCGATCGGCGGGGCCGGCTCCCCGACGGGGATGCTGGCCGGGACCGCGACCGGCAGCGCGCTGGTGGCCAGGCTGCGGCGCGGGCGCGGATTGCCGCTGATCTGGTTCTTGCCCAGGCCCTTCGCCGCGTACATGGCGCGGTCCGCGGCGATCATCAGCTCCTCGACCGTGCCGCCATCCTCGGGATGGGACACGAGGCCGATGCTGACGCTCGTCGTGGCATCGCCGCCGAAACCCTCGCCGATTTCCTCGGCCGAGGATCGAATCTTCTCGGCGACCACGAATGCGCCGACGATATCGGTCTCCGGAAGAAGGATGAGGAACTCGTCGCCACCGTATCGGTATGCCGAGTCGACGGTTCGGATCGAGCGCAGGATGACGCCGCCCAAGGCCCGCAGCACGGTATCGCCGCGATGGTGCCCGAAGGAATCATTCACCACCTTCAGCCCATCGAGATCAATCATCAGCAGGCAGAAGCCGCGGTCGCTGCGGCGGGTCCGGCGGATCTCGTTGTCGACCGTGGTGTAGATATGCGAACGGTTGAAGAGGCCGGTCAGCGGGTCAGTGACCGACATCTGCAGCATCCGTGCACGGATGCGCCGCTCCTGGCCGGCAAAGACCGATGCGATGAGCGTCAGCAGCCAGATCGCACCGATGTGCAGGCCAAAGCCGAGCAGGTCCCCCGCCACGTAGGTCGAGCGCGCCGGATCGATGGCGAGAACGCCCACGTAGGCCAGCGACGCGATCGCCGCGAAGACAAAGGCGCCGCGTCCGCCACGAGCGAGCGCCACCGCCACGACCGCCACGTCGAAGCCGAAGACGAACGGTGAAGAGCCGTAGCCGGTGAGCACCAGCAGGGCGGCCGCCAACGCGAGGGCCACGAATGCCTCGACCAGGCCGACCGTGTTCGCGCGCCAGCCGCTGGGAATCACCTCGTGGAACACGATCGCGGCGGCCACCGCCACGATGCCGAGCCCGAAGATGAGCTGCTCGTTCTGACGGAAGGCGCCGGAGAGGCCCACGCCGATGAGCGCCGCAGCGATGACCAGCCACCACAGGATGCGCAGGATGCGGCGGTAGTCGGCGCCACCACCGGCGTTGAGCTCATGGACGGTCGGGACCGCGCCGCTTTCGGCGTACTTGGTGCGCAGCTCTGGCGGCTGATGCGTCGGCAGGGCGACATCGGTTCCTGCCTCTTCTCCACGCTGGCCTCGCGGCAGCGCCACGAGCACGCCGATGACGAGCACGTTGGCCACCACCACAGTGACGATGAAGAAGATGAGCTCTGGCGACACCGGCCCTCCCGACCCTGAAATGGCAGATTCAGATTCCGACCGATCGTCGCGATGCGCTCGGGACGCCTTTCGGGGCCTAGTCTAGGCGGGGCTTCGGGGTGGCGCAAAGGTACTAACCCCTCAGTACTGCCCAATGTGCGTGAACGCACCGGGGAAGCGGTGCGCGGAGGTCAAAATAGCCGCCGATTGAGCCCTCCGGAACGCCGGCCGCGGGTTGCTATACTGCGACGCTCCGCCCCGTTCTCGCCTTCTGCCAGGGTGTCCATGACCGATCTCTCGCGCCGCCGACACCCCGCTGTGGCCGCCGCCCTGTCGTTCCTCATCCCGGGACTCGGGCAGGCCTATTCGGGTCGCTGGCGCCTTGGATTGCTGCTCGGAGTGCCCTTCGTGCTGCTCGTGATCGCGGCGGTGGCGGCGTATTTCCTGGCCGCCGACGCGCTGCGCAACGCGATCTTCAGCTCGACCTTCCTCATCGGTCTGTTCATCGCCAACGCGATCCTGCTGGTGTGGCGCGGCGCCGCCATCGGTCATGCAGGGTTGGCGGAGGAGAAGGAGGCGGCGGCGGTCGCGCCGCGCCATCGGTCGCCATGGGCGATTGGTGCGGTTGTCGTGCTGCTGGCCGCCACCGTCGGGATGCACGGCTACGCGGCAATCGTGATCGACCGGCTCAACGGCACGCTGGAGCAAGTCTTCTCCGGTGGCCACCAGACGGAAGATGGTGACGGCGACGCGACCGGTAACCCGGACGATCCGCTGGATGAAGAGGCGCCTCTGAACCAGCCTGCCTACGAGTGGGACGGCACGGACCGGATAAACTTCCTGCTCATCGGCGTGGATTCCGGGCCGGGACGCGACCAGCAGCTGACCGACACGATCCTCGTCGTCAGCGTCGACCCGGTGAAGCAGGATGCGGTGATGGTCTCGGTGCCGCGCGATACCGGATTCATGCCGCTGCCCGATACGAGCGTGTACGCGGACGGGCGCTTCCCACAGAAGATCAACGAGCTCGCGACGACGGCCGATGCATCGCCGCAGGTGTGGTGCCCCGACCTGCCCGAGGGCGCCGACTGCGGCGTTCGCACGCTGGAGCGATCCGTGGCGCTCTACCTTGGCATCCCGATCCAGTACTACGCGCGGATCGACCTGGTCGGGTTCACGCAGCTCATCGACGCGGTGGGTGGCGTGAACCTGTGCCTGCCCGGGCGGCTGATCGACGAACAGTACCGACTCCCGGGGTCGCCAGAAATAGGGATCGCGCTGCCTGCGGGCTGCCGGACATATGAGGGTGACGAGGCGCTCGCCTACGCGCGCATTCGGATGGGCTTCATCGAGCTGCCCGACGGCACGAGGGAGCAGCAGAACGACTTCAAGCGCGCCGAACGACAGCAGGAGGTCCTGCTCGCGCTGCAACGCGAGCTGACCGGTGGCGACCTCTTCTTTGAGCTCCCTGGCTTTCTGGATGCGGTGGCCGAGACGGTCCAGACCGATTTCCCGCGCTCAAGCGCCGGCGACCTGGCCACCCTGATGCCGCTGATCACGCGCGGCGATATCGAGCGCGTCGTGCTGGGCCTGCCCGAGTTCGTCGAGCCACCACTCGACCCGGTAAACAACTACATCCTCACCCCCATTCGCGATGCGATCGTGGCCGAGATGCGGCGCCTCTTCGGCACCGATCTCCACGGATGGTATGTAGGCGGTCCCGATACGGTGCCACCGCCCTTCAGCCTCGATCAGTCGCCATCGCCGGGCACCTGAAATCCGCGTGAGCCACCCGGAGAGCCGCTGCCATCCGAACGGGGCTCGTCTCGCCGGATTGCGTCAAAACTGGCGGCCCTGGGCGATCTGCCAGAGCGTGCGCAGGATGATCCGCACGTCGAGGCGGAATGAGCGGCGCTCGACGTAGTCGAGGTCGAGCTTCACGCCCTCGTCGAAGTTGAGTCGCCCCCAACCGAGCACTTGCCACAGCCCGGTCAGCCCCGGCGGCACGGAGAGCCGGCGCAGGTGCCACGGCTCGTAGAGGTCAACCTCGTACGGGATCGGCGGCCGGGGACCGACAAGGCTCATGTCGCCGCGCACGATGTTGAGCAGCTGCGGCAGCTCATCGAGGTGTGAGCGGCGCAGGAACCGTCCGACGTTCGTGACGCGCTCGTCGCCCTCGATGGGGACCCAGGCGCGATGCCGCATGCCGTCGGCGCGCTTGATGAGGCGGCTGATATGGCGCTGATGCCGGCCCTGGTCGGCGCTCATGTGCATGGTGCGGAACTTGAAGCAGGCGAAGGGCCGGCCGCCCAGGCCCAGGCGCTCCTGCCGGAAGAGGATCGGCCCCGGTGAGTCCAGGCGCACCGCGGTCGCGATCCCGGCGAGCAGCGGGCTGAGCACGACCAGGCCGACCGAGCTCGCGGCGAGGTCCAGGGTCCGCTTCGCGATCCGATAGCCCAGCCTCGTGGACGCTTCGGGCACCTCGGCGCGCGTCGCCGGCGGCCGCGAGTCAGTCGTCGCGACGACGCCAACGCGCTGCGCGACGTCTGTCGTCTCTACGCTCACGGCGAGGTGCGGAAGATCCTTCGGCGGGTTCATCTGCTCCGGTTCGGTGCGTGCGGTGGTCGGGGCGGCCGGATTCGAACCGGCGACTTCCTGCTCCCAAAGCAGGCGCGCTGCCAGGCTGCGCCACGCCCCGACCGAAATGAGTCCGGATCGGCTCGCATCATACCGATGTCGTGCCACCCGCTGCTCCGGGCGCGGAGCTCGTCCCCGGACGAGGAGGCGTCGAGCGGTCCAAATTCGCGCCGATGCTATCCTCCCTACCCGGCTCCGTCACGATCGAGCACGAATGTCCGGATTGATGCAGCTTTGCCGTCGATCCGTTTCCAGTATGGATGGCGCGAAAGCGGCCGGCGAGGAGCGATGCCACAACCGACGCAGACCGATGACGCCGTCCTGGCCGTACAGATCGCCGCGGGTGATCGCGAGGCGCTCGGCGAGCTGTACGACCGGTATGTGTCTGTCGCGCTCGCAACCGCGCTGCGCGTGGTCTCAGATCGTCAACTCGCGGAGGACATCGTGCACGACGCCTTCGTGGCGGCATGGCAGAAGATCGGGCGCTATGACCCGGCGCGTGGCGCGCTGCGGGCGTGGCTGTTGACGATCGTCCGCAATCGGGCCATCGACCGCGTTCGATCCAGCCGCCCGTCGATGGACATTGACGCGGCCGATGCCCTCGCCCTGCTCACCAGCGGCCCGAACCCGACCTGGGACGCTGCCGTCGAACGCCTCTCCGCACGCGAGCTGCGGGCCGCGGTCGACAGCCTGCCGCCCGAGCAGCGCACCGCCGTCGAGCTCGCCTTTTTCGGCGGCCACACCTACCGCGAGATCGCGGACATGACCGGTGTCCCGCGCGGGACCGCGAACGGCCGGCTGCGGTTGGCGCTCGCGAAGCTGCGCAACCTGCTCAGCGTCGGCGACGCAGCGCCGCTCACCGAAGGCGGCAGCGGTCCTGGCATCGCATCCTCCGAAGTTGCGCACGGGCTCGACCGATGAACTGCCGAGAGGTCGATGAGTTCGGTGCGGCATTCGCGGCTGGTGCGCTCGACGAACGACAGCGGCGCGGAGCGCTCGCCCACCTTGCGACCTGCCGGCAGCCACACCCGGACGCTCGGATGGCACCCGCTCTCGCGACCGTCCTCGCGAGCTCGCTGGAGCCCGTGACGCCACCCCCCGCGCTGCGGCAACGGCTGATGGAGACAATCGAGGCGAGGCCGCAGGAGCATGCGGCCCAGCCGCGTCGGTCGGTACGCGACGCCGTTGCGCCTCTCTCGCCCGACATGAGTCCGCGACCATTTCTGGGCTGGCTGCCGCAATCGCTCGCTCGCGGCCTCGCCGTTGGCGGCGTCACTGCGGCGCTGGCGCTGGCGGTGGTCGGCGGCTCGCTGTATGCACAGCTTCGCGACCGCGACGACGCGCTGCGGGCGCTCGCGACGACGATCGCCGCCGGGGATGCGGCGCTGCGCGTCAGCGGCGAGGCGGGCAGCGGCTATCTCGTGGACCGCCAGGGGACAGGTGCGACGCTGATTCTGGCCGACGTGAAGGCCCTGCCAGCCGATCGGCTCTACGAGCTGTGGCTGATTCCGGAGCAAGGCGCACCGACGGCCGTCGGGACATTCACGCCGTCGGACGACGAGATCACGGTGGTGCCGGTCGAGGACGACCTCGACGGCTACTCCGGCTTCGCGATGACCGTCGAGGCCGAACGGGTCGACGCGCCGACGACCGACCCGGTGCTCGTGGCTCCGCTCGAGGGCTGACACCACGAAGCGCCCGGAGCGGTGGGGCTCCGGGCGCTCGTGATCGGTGCGGCGAACCGCGGCTCAGCGGTTCCGACGCCTCGCGAAGGCGAGGAGGCCGCCGAACGAAACGGCGGACGCCGAGGCGGCGATCAGGAGCCACGGAAGTGCCGGCCCCGAACCGGCATATCACTCGGTCTCACGGTCGAGCTGGCTTGCATAATCCGGCGGTGCTGCGGATCCTTCGGCAACCCGACTTCTCGAGGCTGTGGCTCGGCGGGCTGATCTCGATGATCGGCGACTGGATCCTGATCGTGGGCCTGCCGTTCGAGATCTACCGCCGCACCGGCTCCACGCTGGCCACCGGCGCCATGGTGCTCGCCTATCTCATCCCCTCGATCACCCTCGGGTCGTTCGCCGGGGTCTTCGTGGACCGATGGGACCGTAAACGCCTCATGGTCGCGGTCAATGTCGTGCTCGCGTTGGCCGTGCTGCCGCTGCTGCTGATGGACACGCTCGGGATCTGGATCGCGTACCTGGTGCTCGTCATCTCGAGCAGCCTCGAGCAGCTCTTCTCCCCGGCAGAGACGGCGCTGCTGCCCAACCTGCTCGAACATCCCGATGACGACCTCGTGACGGCCAACGCGCTGAATGGCATGAACAACCACTTGGCGCGGCTCATCGGTCCGGCGGTGGGCGGGATCATCGTCGCGGTGGGCGGCATGACCGCGGTGGCGCTGATCGACGCGGTCTCGTTCATCATCAGCGCCGTGCTCATCGGGTCAATCCGTGCCACCCACACACGCGCCACGCCGGTGGCATCGCTCGAGCACGAGGCCATGACGGCCTGGACCCGGGTGGTGGCCGAGTGGCGCGAGGGCCTCCGGATCGTGCTCGGTCAGCCGGTGCTGCGGGCATTGCTCGTCTTCTTCGTCATCACTCGCATCGGCGAGGGATTGACCGCGACGCTGTTCGTGCCATGGGTGACCGATGCCCTGCACTCCGACTCGGCCGGCTACGGCGCGCTGCTCTCTACCCAGGCACTCGGGGGCCTCGCCGGGGCGGTGGTCATCGGGCGCATGGGCGCGCGCTTGAACCCGCTGCGGCTGCTCGTCGTGGGGGCAATCGCGTTCGGGCTCATCGACCTGGCGCTGTTCACGTACCCGGTGCTCTACCCGTTCATCGGTCCGGCGCTGTTCGCGATGGTGATCGTGGGCGTCCCGGGCGCCGCCATGGTCGCGGGCTGGACAACGCTCGAGCAGACGCTGGCGGCCGACTCGCACCGCGGACGCGTGATCGCGGCGATCGGTGCCGTGGCCAGCCTGGGGTCGCTGGTCGGCGCGAGCGCCGCCGCCGTGCTGGGTGAGACGGTTCCGGTGATCCCGCTGCTCATCGTCCAGGGCAGCGGCTACGTCATCGGCGGCCTGGTCGTCGCCTGGATGACGCGCGTCGCGTCGGATGGGTCCTCGACGACCACCGGATAGGGGTCACGCAGGTGCACCGGCTCCTGGTCCCGCTGGCCGCGAACGCGCGGGTTGATGAGCTCCACGAAGACGCTGAATGCCATCGCGAAGTAGATGTAGCCCTTCGGGATGTGGAACTCGAGACCCTCGGCGACCAACACGGTCCCTAAGCAGGAGGAAGCTGAGGGCGAGGATCTTGACGGTCGGGCGGCGGTTCAACGAAGTCGCTGATCGCGCCGGCGCTGATCATCATGACGCCGACAGCGATGACGACGGCAGTGATCATGACCCACAGATCGTCGGCCATGAGGTTCAGCTCCTGCGGGAGAAAGCGTCGGCATCGCCGAAGAGGCAGGTAGCGTGCCGCATGACGCTGATGCCTGCTGCGGACCGCATCGCCTGCCGGCCCGGGTCAGCGACGGCTGGCCGAATCAGGCGCGACCGGCGGCCGCCTCGTCGGATCGACGACGACCGGCCAGCCGGATGAGGTCCTCGTGAAGCTCGAACCACACCCCGTGATAGCTGTCGACGCGTGGCGACGCGACGAAGCGCTGGTCACCACCGCGGGCGAGCTCCAGCGCTCGCTCCAGCCGCGATGCGTACGTCGCGAATCGATGCAGAACGTCCGCCGTCGGCGAGAGCCATGCGGCGGTCTCCGCATGCAGGGCGGCGAGGTCGTCCAGGACCCCTGCGTCGTACGCCGCGTCGGCATGATCGTTGATGGCCTGCGCACCGGCCACCTCGCGCACCTGCCAGGCCGTGACGATCTGCTTCATGCGCGTATCGAATCGGTGGAAGGCTTCGAGCAGCGCAGCGCTGGCCTCGTCGCCGATCTGGGCTCGATCGGCGGCCATGAGATCGAGACCTCGCAGCTTGCCCTCCGCCGACAGCCGCAGCGACCCGTCCCTTGACTCGACCAGCGCCTCGGCCGACAGCGCCTCCACGACGCCCGCCAGGCCGTCCGGCGCGACGAGGCGCGACTCCGCGAGCTGCTCGGGCGTCGCCGCGCCCTTGATCAGGAGGCCGCGCAGCAGATCGTCTCGGGATGCCGTGCCTTCAAGCGGCAGAGCAGTGGGGCCCGCATCGGCGGGGGCGCTCGAATCGTCGGTGCGCTGCTCGACCCGCGGCTCGATCCCCAGCTCCTGCGCCCAGGCGAGCAGGATCGCCGCCTCCGGCGCCACCTCGTCGCTGCCCTCCAGCCGGCCGGCGAAGACCTCGCCGGTCGAGCCGTCGATCGTCAGCTCCTCGCCGGCCGCGATGACCGTGCCCTCGATCTCGACGCTGTCGACACCGGGCCGCACGCCGGCGGCGCCAACCACGGCGGGAATGCCCCAGCCGCGCGCCACGACGGCGGCATGGCTGGCCAGGCCGCCCCGCGCGGTGAGCACGCCGGCGGCGCGCGACATGCCGCGCACGTCGTCGGGCGATGTCTCGGATCGAACCAGGATGACCGACCGCCCGGATTCAGCTACCGTCTCGGCAGCGTCGGACGAGGTGGCGATCACGCCCGTTGCCACGCCCGGCGAGGCGGGCAGGCCGCGCGCCAGCGGGGCGGGGACGCCGAGCGCCCGAACGAAGATGCGCGGTGGATGGGCCAGGTGCGCCGCGACGCGCTCGACCGCTTCGGCACGCGAGCAGGCCATGCTCGGATCATCGGCCATGTCGATCGCGATCCGCAGCGCGGCGCGCGGGCTGCGCTTCCCGGCACGCACCTGGAGCAGCCACAGCCGGCCCTCCTCGATCGTGAACTCGATGTCGCACAGGTCGGCCACGTGCTGCTCGAGCGTCGCCGCGTGACGGTGGAGCTCGGCGGCGACATCCGGCAGGCGCTGCTCGAGGACCGCGATCGGCTGCGGCTGCTGACCGCCGGCCACGACGTCCTCGCCCTGCGCATCGAACATCACGTCGCCGTACGGGGTCGGCTCACCGGTGGATGGGTTGCGCGTGAAGAGCACCCCCGTGCCGGAGTTCGCGCCACGGTTGCCGAAGACCATGGCCTGCACCGTCACCGCAGTGCCCAGGTCGTCGCTAATCTGCTCGCGCCGCCGGTAGGCACGCGCCCGCTCGCTGTTCCACGAGCGGAAGACCGCCTCGATCGCCGCGCGCAGCTGCTGCCAGGGATCGTCGGGCAGCGCGTCGGTGCCGATCACCGTCCGATATCCCTCGCGCAGGCGCCGCAGACAGTCGTCGGCGAATGCCGCGTCGCCGGTGGCCGCGGCGAGACCGGCGACCGATGCCTGGCTCAGGCCCAGGTCCAGGATCGTGTCCATCATGCCGGGCATGGAGACCGCGGCCCCCGACCTGACACTCACGAGCAACGGATCCTCGGGGTCGCCGAACCGATGTCCGACGCGCTCGCCGAGCCGCTCGATATGGTCGCGCAGCTCGTCGTCGAGCCCATCGGGCCATTGGCCTTCCAGGAAGTGCGTGCTGGCCACGGTGGTGATGGTGAAGCCGGGCGGCACCGGCAGGCGAAGCTCGTTGGCCATGACGGCCAGGTTCGCCCCTTTGCCGCCCAGGAGCCGGGTCAGCTCTGCGTGCGAAAGCTCCGGCGGTGCGTCGAAGTCGTAGACGTAGCGGTTCGACATGTGCGTCTCAGATCGAAGGTTCAGCGGGTTTCCCGCCATCGGCCGATGCGGCTATGCTCCAGTATGATCGATGATCGATACTTGGGAGGTCATGGCATTGCCTGTCGCTGCGGATGAGCCGATCCTGGGCAAATTCCTCGGGAGCGGCGACTTTCCGATCGAATGGGCGTCCGACCAGGAACGGCAGCTGTTCTGGGTCTTCGACGACCTGCACTGCCCGCACCCACTGAGCCCGATGTTCTACGAGATCGGCGGCTGGTGGCTGACCTGCGATCACATGTTCCGCCGCTTCGGGACGCCGTTTGCGTGCGACTGGATCACCAAAAACGTCAACGGCTACCTCTACACCGCCGCCGTGCCGGCCGACCCTGCCCGGCAGGTCGACGCGATGGAGTACGGCGCCCGCTACGGCGCCCGCGTCCCGCTCGACCCCGAATACGGCGAGCGCATGGGTGCGTACCTCGACGCGGTGCTGCCGGTCTACGGCCAGCACTTCGCGGAGTGGTGGCGGGATCGGCTCGTCCCCGAGATGCAGGCCAACTTCGCCTTCCTGGAGCAGCGCCTCGAGCGCCAGGACGAGCTGTCGCTCATGGATCTGGCCGTCCTGTTCGAGGATGCGATCGACATCCACGATCGGCACTGGAAGATCCACTGGATGCTGAACTTCTCGCAGCTCTCGGCGACGCTCAACCTGCGCGCGGTCATGGAGAAGACCCGCGGCACGGTCGACGATGCGCTGCTCGGCCGGCTGCAGAACTCGGCGAACGACCGCAACTGGGACTCGATCCGGGCGCTCTGGGAGATGAAGGAGGAGGCGAAGGCCGACGGCGACCTCGCGACGGCCTTCAGCCACGACACCGCGGCCGAGATCATCGCCGCGCTCAAGCGGACCGAGCGCGGGGATCGGTTCATTGGCGAGCGGATCAAGCCGTACCAGCAGGAGTTCGGCTGGCACGCGGTCTGGAGCCACGAGTTCGTCTTCCCCACGGTCTACGAGAAGATGGAGCAGGTCGTGGAGCTGGTCCGCGGCTATGTCGAGAGTGACTACGACTATCCCGCCACGATCGGTGCGCTGAAAACCGATATCGAGGCCGCCTCACGGGAGATCCTGGATGGCCTCGACGGCGAGGCGCTCGAGGAGATGCGCGCGGCGAACGAGATCAACCTGCAGATGGCACCGCTCACGCCGGACCACCACTTCTACATCGACCAGGGAGCGAACGCACATCTGCGGCTGGTGCTCATCGCCATCGGCCGCAAGCTGGTGGCGGGCAAGGTGCTGGACCAGGCCGACGACGTGCTGTTCCTGCGCTACAACGAGCTGCGCGCCGTCATGGGCGATCCCGACGCCATCGAGGCGCGCTCCGTCGTCGCGCAACGCCGCGAAGCGCGCGAGGCGGCGTATGCCTTCCGGCCACCGGCATGGATCGGGACGGCCACCGAGAGCCAGCTCGCCTTCCCGTACCTGGTGAACTGGGGATTTCCCGAAAAGTTCTATCGCAAGGACGCGGTCGCGGGCGTGGTGGAGGGCATCGGTGGCTCCCCCGGCGTGGTCGAGGGGATCGCACGAGTCGTCCTGCGCGAGGATGAGTTCGATGCCGTCCGCGCCGGCGACATCCTGGTCTGCCACATGACGAATCCAGCTTGGGTCGTGCTCTTCACGAAGATCGCAGGCCTCGTCACGAACGCCGGCGGCCTGACCGGACATCCCGCGGTGCTCAGCCGCGAATTCGGCATCCCCGCCGTGGTCGGCACGCAGGACGGGACGCAGCGCATCAGCACCGGCGATCGCGTGCGCGTGGACGGGGCGACCGGCAGGGTCGAGGTCCTCGAGGCTGCGGGGAAGCCCCGTAACGACCTGTTCACGGTTCAGCCGCGGGCCGAGGCATGACGTACGTGGTCACCGCCACGTGGCGTGCCCGCGAAGGCGAAGCCGAGCGCGTTCGCGAGATCCTCGAGGTGCTCACGCCTCTCTGCCGCGCCGAGCCCGGCTGCCGCCAATACCAGGCCCACCAATCGCTCGACGACCCGCGGCTCTTCTTCCTCTACGAGCAGTACGACGACGAGGCCGCGTTCCAGGCGCACGCGCAGACCGACCACGTCGAACGCCATGTCCGCGGCGATGCCGTGCCGCGGCTGGAGCTGCGCGAGCGCGCGATCTTCACGACGTTCGAGTGATGCCTGACCTCAAGCAGCCCGCGGCCCCGCTCCCACGCAGCGTCCTTAGCGCCCAGGTCAAGGACAGGATGCTGCAGTGGGTCCTGCAGGGAGAGCTGGCACCGGGAGCGCGCATCATCGAGACGCGCATCGCACGACAGCTCGGGACGAGCCAGGCGCCGGTGCGCGAGGCGCTGCGCGACCTCGCGACGCTGGGATTGGTCGAGATGCACCCGTTCCGCGGGGCGCGCGTCCGCGAGCCCGCGCCCGACGAGCTCATCGAGGCTATGGAGCTGCGCGGCGAGCTCGAGGCGATCGCCGCGCGAAGCGCGGTGCTACGCATCGACGACGCCGGCCTGGCACGGATGCATGAGCTGCTCGACGAGATGCGCGCGAGCGCCGCCCGTGGTGACGCCCATGCGCAGGCGCTCCGCAACTCCGAGTTCCACTCCTGCATCATCAGCGCCTCCGGCAATCGGACCCTCCAGCGCCTGTGGTCGATGCTCGAGCCGTTCGCGCGCACCTACCTGACCGCCACGCTGCCGGGGGCCGACCTGCACTGGCTGGCCGAGCGCCACGTGGCCATCCTCGACGCCTTCACGGCCCGTGACCCGGAGCGCGCCGCCGAGACGATGCGGCTGCACGCCCGCGAGGCGCAGCGGCAGGTGCTCGAGCCGGACGAGACGGCCTAGACGCACCGATGTTCGACTACGCGCGACCGAAAAGCCTGAACGAGACCTTCGCCCTGCTGCGGGAGATGCCCGACGCCAGGCTCCTCAGCGGGGGAACCGACCTGCTGGTGAACCTGCGCGGGGGCCGGGCGGCGACGCCCCTGGTCATCGATCTCAAGCGGGTCGCCGATCTCGAGGCGGGCATCACCCAGCGCGAGGGCTGGTTGCGCGTCGGCGCCGGCACGGTCATGACCGATCTCGCCGCAGACGACCACGTTCGCGACCGCTTCCCGTCCCTGGTGGGAGCCGCTCTGGTGGTTGGCTCGGTCCAGATCCGCAATCGCGCCACGCTGGCGGGCAACGTGTGCAACGCCTCTCCCGCCGCCGACACGGCTCCCCCGCTGTTGATCCACGACGCCGTCGTCGAGCTTGCCGGCAGCGCGGGCCTGCGGCGCGTCGAGCTGAGCCAGTTCTTCCTGGGACCCGGCCGTACCGCGCTCCAGCCCGGCGAGCTGGTTGCCGCGATCGAGCTGCCGATTCCCGGCGGGCCGCTCGGGACGGCGTTCGCGCGCATGACGCGCCGCCGCGGCGTCGACCTCGCCACGGTCAGCCTGTGCTGCTCCGTCTCGGCCACCGGCGTCACCAGATTCGCCTTTGGCGCCGTCGGCCCGCGGCCCTTCGGGGTGACCGATGACACCGGCATCCTGGCCGACCCCGCCGGCGACCCGGCGCTGCAGGACGAGGCGCTGCGCCGCCTGACCGGCCACGCCAGCCCGCTCTCGAACGTGCGCGCCAGTCGCGAGTACCGCGAGGCGATGCTGCTGGTCCTCGGGCGTCGGGCGCTCGAAGCGGCCAGGCAACGGCTGCGGGAGGCGCACCTTGCCGGGACGTGAGCTGCGTGTCGGGCTCGGCGTCAACGGCGAGCAACGCAACATCGAGGTGTCGGTGGAGCAGACGCTGCTCGAGGTGCTGCGCGACCAGGTCGGACTCACCGGAACCAAGGAATGTTGCGCCGTCGGCGAATGCGGCGCCTGCACCGTCATGCTCGACGGCCGCGCGGTTAACTCATGCCTGGTGCTGGCAGTCGAGGCCGATGGCGCGCAGGTCACGACGATCGAGGGGCTGACAGCGCGTGACGGCCTGAGCCCGCTGCAGGATGCGTTCGTGAGGCATGGTGCCGTCCAATGCGGATTCTGCACGCCGGGAATGGTCGTCGCCGCGCACGCGCTGCTGACCACCACGCTGCGGCCGACGATGGCCGAGATTCGCGAGGGCCTGTCGGGGAATCTCTGCCGCTGCGGCTGCTACAACCAGATCTGCGACGCGGTGGCCGAGGTCGCCGGCCTCGTGGCCGCGCCCGCGCGATGATCGGCAGTTCGGAGCGGCGCATCGGCGGCGCTGATCGCGCCAGCGGGGCGCAGCGCTACGTGGCCGACGTCCGGCTGGGCGGCGCGCTGCACGTCGCGCTGGTGCATCTCGATTGCGCACGCGCTCGCATCGGTCCCATCGATGCGACCGCCGCGCTGCTGGCGCCGGGCGTCGTCGCGGTGGTCACCGCACAGGATCTCCCGCAGCCCATGCCCCGCTTCGGGCCCACGTACGCGGACCGGCCGCTGCTGGCGGTGGATGAGACAAAGTTCCACGGCGAGCCGGTCGCCGCGGTGTTGGCCGAGACGCACGAAGCCGCCCGCGAGGCCGCGGCGCTGGTGCGGGTCGAGCACGAGCAGCTGCCCGCGGTGGTGAGCATCGGGCAGGCGCTCGACCCTGGCGCGCCGCTCGTCCGCGATCCGGCGCTGCGCGCTGCCGACGACCCGCTGCGGAACACGAACAGGCTGTCCGAGTGGCACTTCGGCTGGGGTGACGTGGATCGCGCTTCCGCCGATACGGTGATCGAGCACGTGTACGGCGCCGCATCGACGACGCATTTCGCGATCGAGCCGCACGGCTTCATGGCCGCGCCCGACGGTGACGGCGTCGCCATCTGGAGCTCGATCCAGCATCCCTATGTCCTGCAGCGGCTGGTGGCGGCGACCATCGGCCTGCCGGTCGCGAAGGTGCGCGTCTTCGCGCCGGACCCGGGCGGCGGCTTCGGCGGCAAGCAACATGCCAAGTACGAGCCGCTCCTCGCCGTCCTGGCGCTGCGCATTGGCCGTCCGTTGCGCCTGGTGCTGACCCTGGAGGAGACGTTTCAATCGGTCCGCTCGCCCACCTTCGAGATCGCGATGCGCACCGGGTTCCGCGATGACGGCACGATCACCTTCCAGGACATCGTCGTGGACGGCATGCTCGGCGCGTACGCGGACATCGGCTACCGGGTGGTCAGCAAGGCCGCGTACCTGGCCTGTGGCCCGTACCGCGTGCCGGACGCGCGCATCGAGGTCCGAGCGCTGCTCTCCCACACGCCACCGGCCACCGCCCTGCGCGGCTTCGGCAGCCCGCAGATGGCCTGGGCCTTCGAGTCGCAGATGGACGCGGCGGCGGCGCAGCTTGGCCTGGACCGGGTCGCGATCCGGCTCGGCAACCTTGCCCGACGGGGCGAGGCCATCGTGCGCGGCGCCGGGGACACCCCCGTTGACGGCGACTGGGCGCAGACGGTGCAGCGGGCCGTCGCCTGGATCGGCTGGGACACGCCGCTCCCCGAGGGCCATGGTCGCGGGCTGGCGCTGGGCATCAAGTCGTCGGCGACGACGGGCGCCTCGTACGCCATCGTGCGGCTGCTCCACGACGGCAGCGCGACGGTGATGGCCGGCACCTCGGACATGGGACAGGGCGCTCGCACCGTGATCGCGCAGATCGCCGCACAGGAGCTCGGGATCGGCACGGAGCGCGTCAACGTCGTCATGGGCGACACCGGCGCGGCGCCGTACGACATGCAGACGTCGGCCAGCCGCTCGACCGTCTTCATGGGCACCGCGGTGCTGAACGCCTGCAGCGAGATCAGGAAGAAGCTGCGGCAAATGGCCGCCGAGACATACCGCATGCCCGAAGCGACGCTCGAGCTCGACGGTGGCAGTGTGCGGCTGCCCGATGGCGCTCGTTCGTTTGTCGAGATCATGGCCGATACCTTCGGCCCGATGCTGGGCGAGGTGATCGGCATCGGGGAGCGGCGCGGCGCCCACATCCCGGGCCATCCGCTCGGCGGACACGCGGCCTTCTACGAGTTCAGCTGCACCGCATCGGAGGTATCGGTCGATATCGAGACCGGCGAGGTCCAGCTCCTGCGCCACGTGACCGTCTCCGACGTCGGCAAGGCGCTCAACCCGACGCACGTCGCGATGCAGGATGAGGGCGCGGCGATGATGGGCATCGGCCAGACGCTGATGGAGCACCTGCTCTTCGACCCGCAGAGCGGCCGGATCGAGAACCTCGGGGCGCTCGACTATCGGATCCTGACCACCAAGGACGTGCCGCTCGAGATGGCGTCGCTGACCGTTGAAAACGAGGATGGGCCCGGTCCGTACGGCTCGAAGGGGACCGGCGAGAGCGGCCTCCTCTCCACCGCACCCGCGATCGCATCTGCGATTCGCGACGCGACCGGCGTGGCGATCCGCGACCTTCCGATCACCCCCGAGCGCATCTGGGCGGCGTTGCAGTCAGCTCGTCGGTAGGGCCGGCAGCGGCGTCGGGACCCGACGTCGAGCTTCGAAGCGCAGGTACTCGGTGTAACCCGCGCGCCGCGCAGCCGCCACGACGACCTCGTAGCCGAGCGCCGCGTCGTCCGCCACGTGGGCGTCGCTGGCGAGCGTGATCGGCACCCCGGCCGCACGGAACCGCGCCAGGAAGCTCGGCGCGGGGTAGAGGCGCTGGACCCGGTGCCGCAGCCCGGCGCTCGACACCTCGATCGCCGTCCCACTTCGCGCAGCTGCCGCGACCACCGGACCGTACAGGTGGCCGAGGTCCCCGCCGGGCTGCAGCGCGTGGCGGGCAATGACGTCGGCGTGGGCCAGCACATCCACGAGCCCCGATCCGGCGAGCGCCGCCTCGAGCTCGAAGTACTGCGCGAAGGCCCGCTCGGTGCCCCGGCGCTCGTACTCGGCCCGGGCGCTGTCGCGCATGAAGTTCCAGGCACCGATCCAGTGGATCGAGCCGACGAGGTAGTCGAACGGGATGCCGGCCAGCAGGTCGAGCACCGCGACCTCGGTGCCGGGCACGAAATCGACCTCGAGGCCGAGCTTGACGGGCAGGCCGCGTGCCTTCGCGTCCAGCACGACCTCCACGTAGCGCGCCAGCGACAGGTTCCGCTCCGTGCCGATCCAGGCTGCCAGGTCCGCTCGAAGCCGCGCGTCGGGGTCGCGCTCCCACCATCGACCAAGAACCGGGATCGACTCGCGGCACCGATAGAGGTGCTCGGTGAAGCCGAGCTCGGTCACGCCGCGCGCCGCCGCCGCCTCCATGTATCGGTCGATCCAACCATCGGGGTAGACCCCCATCGGTGGCGCGCCGGGCACCGGGCGGTGGGGATGGAGGTGAAGGTGGTAGTCGCTCATCGGTCCGTCCGCCAAGCTGAAACGGCCGCGATCAACGAAAGCTGGCGCTGAGCCTGTCCCAGAGCGCGCCCGCGTTGTGCTTCTGGATGTATCCCATCATGTACTCCTGGCCGATGTCCACCGGGAAGCGCTCGGCGAAGTTGACGCGCTCGATGGTCTCATCGCGCGACCAGCCCTTCGCCACGGCATAGGCCACCGCGGAGGTCCACTCGAGCAGGACCGCCTTCTGCGTGGCGAGATAGCTCGTGGTCGTCACCGGCCCGTGCCCCGGGATGACGTGGTCCACGTCCAGCGCCGCGATGCGGTCGAGCGTCGCCAGCCACTGGTCGACATCCGAGCTCATGAGCCACGTCTGGACGTCGGAGAAGACGGTGTCGCCGGTCAGGACGACGCGCTCCTCGGGGATATGAACCGCCACCTGCCCCGGCGTGTGTCCCGGCGTGTGCAGCAGGTGAAAGGTGTGCTCGCCCACGTGCAGGGTCAGGTCGCCGCTGAACACGATCTGGCCGCGGTTCGGATCGGCCTCGTAGATCGCGCGGTCGGGGAAGATGTCCTGCCCGTCGGGGTCGTCGGTCGGCATCGCCTCGGCGGCGTAGGCGAACGGGTCCAGGATGGGGCCCACGACCATGAAGTTGTCGGCCACGCCCTGGTGGTGCACCACCCGACCCGCGCCCTTGAAGTAGTAATTGCCGAAGATGTGGTCGACGTGGTGCTCGGTGTTCACGACGTAGCGGATCGGGCCATACGACTCCGCCTCGTGGCGCATCGCGACGGCTTTGGTCGGCAGCTGCGGCGTGTCGATCACCACCACTCCGTCGGCGGTCGTGACGTAGCTCGGATTGCAGCCCCGGATCGTGGTGTCGGTGCGTACGTTGCTCGTGACGAGCTGCGTGCCCACGCTCAGCGAGCCGTCACTGCGTCGCGGTCAGGCCGCCGTCGATGGTCAGGATCTGACCGGTGACGAAGGACGATGCATCCGAGCAGAAGAAGAGCACCGCGCCGACGAGATCGTCAGGGTCGGCGATCCGCCCGATCGGGATGCGGGCCAGCAGCCCCCTCTTGAAGTCCTCGTCCGCGAGGAGGGTCGCCACCTGTGGCGTCGCGACGAAGGTGGGTGCGATGGCATTGACGGTGATCCCGTGATGCGCCCACTCGGTGGCCTGCTGGCGCATCAGCGCGTTGATCGCTCCCTTGGCTGCCACGTAGGCCGAGAAGCCCTGGTTGATGCCGAGCTGGCCGCGCACCGACGAGATGTGCAGCACGCGCCCGCCGCGTCCCCCGGTGATCATGGCGCGCGCCGCGGCCTGCGTCGGCAGCAGATCGCTGCGCAGGTTCAGGTCGAGGATGCGGTCCCACTCGGCCTCGGGATAGGACTCGGCCGGGTAGAGCGCGCCGCCCGCGCCACCACCCACGGCATTCACGATGATGTCGATGCGGCCGAAGCGGGTCATCGCCTCGTCGATCGCGGCATCGACCGCGTCGTGCTTCGTGACGTCGACCGAGAGGAGGAGCGCCTGGGAGCCGAGGCGTTCGACGGCCTCCGCCAGGTCGACCTTGTCCGCGGCCGATCGACCCAGGACGACCACGTTCGCGCCGGCGCCGGCCAGGGCCAGCGAGATGCGTCGCCCGATGCCGCCGGCGCCGCCCGAGACGACCGCCACGCGGCCATCGAGGCGGAAGCGGGTCAGCTCATCGGTGGGGGCCGTCATGTCTGATCGATTATCGAGGATCGTCGCGAACAGCGTCAAGGAAGCACGCCTCCGGCCGCGTCTGGACCGATAGCAAACCTTTACTGTACGGTTGGTCGCACTCGGCGCCCGGCGTTCCGTCGCCGGGCGGGTGCCCGGAACCGTCCCCTGCGAAAGGAGCCAACCTTGCCCGTCGAACCAGCGGATGTCCTCATCATCGGTGCAGGCGCGTCCGGCGGCGTCGTCGCTCGCCGGCTGGCGGAGGCGGGGTTCGATGTCGTCTGCCTGGAGCAGGGCGACTGGCACGACAAGGGCGAATTTCGCGGCGTGCACCCCGACTGGGAGCTGACCGCGCGGAAACAGTGGGCGACGAGCCCCAACATCCGCGGCCTCCCCGAGGATTACCCGATCGTCGAGGGCGACTCGCCGGTCTCGCCGCTCATGTTCAGCGGCGTCGGCGGATCCATGATCCTGTACGCCGGAGCCTGGCCGCGGATGCTGCCGTCGGACTTCCGGGTGCGGTCACTCGACGGCATCGCGGACGACTGGCCGCTGACCTATGACGAGCTGCTCCCCTACTTCCGCCAGACCGATCGCGACTTCGGCATCTCCGCGCTGGGCGGAAATCCGGCGTACCCGCCCGATGCGGAGGATCCGCCGCTGCCGCCGTTGCCCATCGGCGCCGGAGGGCTGAAGGTGGCGCGTGCGCACGCGCGCCTGGGCTGGCACTGGTGGCCGGAGTCCAACGCGATCCTGTCGGCTCCGTATGACGGCCGCCGGCCGTGCGTCCAGCGCAGCACGTGCCAGTCGGGCTGCAACGAGGGGGCTAAGGCGTCGACCGATCTGACCCACTGGCCCAAGGCCATCGCGAAGGGCGCACGCCTCGTGACCGGCGCCCGAGTACGCCGCATCGAGACCAACGATCGCGGCCTGGCGACGGGTGCGACCTGGATCGACCGCGACGGCAACGAGCATCTCGAGCAGGCACGGGTCGTGGTTTTGGCCGCGAACGCGATCGGAACGGCGCGGCTGCTGCTGCTCTCCGCCAACGCGCGCCATCCCGACGGTCTCGCCAACTCATCGGGCCTGGTCGGAAAGCGGCTGATGATGCACCCGTTCGCCAACGTCGCCGGCGTCTTCGACGAGCCGCTGATGAGCTGGCAGGGCCAGTTCGGCGACATGATCGAGTCGCTCCAGTTCTACGAGACCGATGATCAGCGCGGCTTCGTCCGCGGCGCACGATGGGCGCTCGCGCCGACCGGCGGCCCGATCAACACGGCGCTGCCGAGCCGCGCCGGGACGCAGGTCTGGGGCCCCGATCACCACCTCCACGTCAAGTCGCACCTTGGCCACGGCGCCAACTGGGGACTCTTCGGCGAGGACCTGCCCGACGAGGCGAACCGGGTCAGCCTGTCGGACAGCGTCACCGACTCGTCCGGCATCGCGGCGCCCGAGATCCAGTACGCGATGAGCGACAACTCGCGACGCATGCTGGACTTTCACATCGAGCGCGCGACCGAGTCGCTGATCGAGGCGGGCGCGCGCACCGTCGAGGTCGATCGCCTCATGCGCTACTCGGGCTGGCATCTGCTCGGCACCGCCCGCATGGGTGACGATCCGGAGACGTCGGTTCTGGACCGATGGAACCGCACCCACGACGTGCCGAACCTGTACGTGGTCGACGGCAGCTGTTTCGTGACCTCGAGCGGCGTCAACCCGACCTCGACGATCGTGGCACTGGCCCTGCGCGCCGCCGATCGCATGATCGAGACGCGCTTCGCGCTGCAGGTCCCGGCATGAGCGAGTCCGGGGCGCC
This sequence comes from Chloroflexota bacterium, assembly GCA_039933775.1. Classification (GTDB taxonomy): domain Bacteria; phylum Chloroflexota; class Limnocylindria; order QHBO01; family QHBO01; genus JBDTNK01. The sequence continues at coordinate 56,099 of JBDTNK010000003.1, forward strand.
GACCGACACGACCGGCGGCATGCCCGCGACGACATCGCGCGCTCCCCTCCAGGGGGCAGATGCCGCGCCCGGGACCGACCCGCTGATTCACCTCGATGCCGGTGCCCGGCAGCGTTTCGCCGCGATCGCCGAGCGGCTCATCCCGGAGGCACACGGGATGCCGTCGGCGGCCGAGATCGTCGGCGAGGTCCGCCTGCGTTTCGTGCTGCGGGCGCGACCCGATCTCGTCGAGCCGCTCGTGGCGGCGCTTCGGCCCGAGCTCGGAGACGATCCCGGGGAACGTCTCGAGGCGCTCGGGCGCGACGAGGCGACCGAGCTCGCCGCGCTGCAGCTGGCGATCGTGGGCGGCTACTACACCGACCGCCGCGTCCGGCAGCTGATCGGTTATCCGGGCCAGATGGCCATCGAGGTCAGGTCGTGGGAGGTCCCGCCCTACCTGGAGGAGGGCCTCATCGACGCCGTGCTGGCGCGCGGCGCGGTGTGGCGCGATCCTGAGACCGGCACCACGGCGGTCGTCGACGCGGCGCCGCGGACCTATGCAGAGCGATACGGGTCGACCGAAGGGCGCCCGGAAGGAGGAGACAATGGTAGCGACGGCTCCTGAATCGACGTCGGAGCGCGGCGCGCCCGGCTGGCTCGACGGCTTCCTGGCCGACTGGCACCCCGGCTCGGGCGAGGCCCGCGAGGTCCGCGAGCCGGCGACCGGGCGTCTCCTGCTGACCATGCAGCAATCGACGGTCGAGGACGTCCGTCGCGCAGCCGCGGCGGCGGCCGCGGCGCAGCCGGCCTGGGCGCAGACCAACTACCAGGAGCGCGCCGCTATCCTGCGCCGAGCGGCCGACATCTACGAGGCGCACCGCCCCGAGTTCGGCACCTGGACGCAGCGCGAGACCGGCGCCCATTACAACAAGATGTATCACGAGGCGAACTTCACCGCGCAGGAGCTGCTGGCCGCCGCATCGATGCCCTCGCAGCCGCTCGGATCGGTCCTGCCGTCCGCGCAGCAGGAGCGGCTCTCGATCGTGCGGCGCGTGCCGATCGGGGTGGTCGGGGCGATCACGCCGTGGAACTCGCCGAGCGTCCTGGGGATGCGGGTGGTGGCCCCGGCCCTCGCGCTCGGCAACGCAGTCGTGCTCAAGCCGGACCCGCAGACGCCGGTCTGCGGGGCGGCCGTGTTCGCGGCGATCTTCCGCGAGGCGGGGCTGCCCGACGGGCTGCTCCAGATCGTCATCGGCGACGCGGAGGTCGGCGAGGCGCTGGTCACCGATCCCAACGTGCACATGGTCTCGTTCACCGGCTCCACCGAGGCGGGGCGCCGCGTCGGGTCGCTGGCCGGCGGGCTGCTCAAGAAGGTCTCGCTGGAGCTCGGCGGCAACAACGCCTTCGTGGTCACCGACGATGCCGACCTCGAAGCGGCGGCATCGGCCGGAGCATACGGAACGTTCCAGTTCCAGGGGCAGGTCTGCTTCGCCGTCGGCCGCCACATCGTGCATCGCTCCGTGGCCGACGCGTACGTCGACCTGCTGGCAGCCAAGGCAAAGCGCCTCCGCCTGGGCGACCCGTATCGAACCGACGTGGACCTTGGTCCGATCGTCAACGAGCAGCAGCTGGCGCGCGTCGACTCGATCGTGCAGCGCTCGATCCAGGGCGGTGCGCGGCTGGCCGAGGGCGGCACGCACGAGGGCCTCTTCTACCGGCCCACCGTGCTGGCCGACGTGACGACCGACCTTCCGGCATGGACCGATGAGACCTTCGGTCCGGTTGCCCCGATCATCACCTTCGACTCCGACGAGGAGGCGATCGCACTGGCGAACGCGAGCGAGTACGGGCTGGCAGGTGCCGTCTACTCGCGCTCCATCGCGCGCGGCCTGGCGATCGCGAACCGCATCAAGGCGGGCATGGTCCACGTCAACGACCAGACCGTCAACGACGAGGCGATCGTCCCGTTCGGCGGCACCGGCATGTCGGGCAACGGCGGGCGCTTCGGCGGGGAGGCGAACTACGACACCTTCACGGAGTGGCAGTGGCTCACCGTCCGTGACGAGCCCAAGTCCTTCCCGCATCCGTACTGATCGACCGGTGGCGTCGATGACCGAGGTCGCGCGGCGAGCAGGCGTCTCGATCGCGACGGCCTCGCGCGTCATCGGCGCGACCGACTACCCGGTCAGCCTGGCGACCCGGACGCGAGTGCTCGAGGCCGCGCGCGCGCTCGATTACGTCCCGAACGCCCTCGCCCGCGGGCTCCTGAAGAGCCAGATCGCGGTCGTGGGCGTGGTCGTCCACGACATCACCGACCCGTATTTCTCCGAGGTGGTGCGTGGCGTCGAGGATGCCGCCGCGCCCGACGGCTACCTGGTCATCGCCTGCAGCTCGGACCGAAGCTCCGAGCGCGAACGCTCGTATGTCCGTCTGCTGCGTTCGATGCGGGCCGCCGCGGTGATCTTCGCCGGCAGCGGGATCGATGATCCCGTGGCGAACGAGGAGCTGGGACGCCACCTGGCCGGCATTCGTGAGAACGGATCGGCGGTGGTGCACCTGTCGCCGCATGCCTTCGGGGCGCCGCAGGTCGGCGTCGACAACCCGGCCGGCATCGCGGCCATGGTCGCCGCGCTCGCTGCGCTCGGCCACCGGCAGATCGCCTTCATCGCCGGCCCCACGGCGCTCTACGTCGCGTCAGAGCGGCTGGCCGGGTATCGGCGCGGCGTGGCAGCCACGGGGATCGGTGCCGAACCGCGCCTCATCGTGCACGCCAGCTTCGATCGCGGCGGCGGTGCCGCGGGCGTGGACGCGCTGCTGGCCGGCGGCGCGCCGTTCACCGCCATCTGCTGCGCGAACGACGTGCAGGCGCTGGGCGCGCTGCAGCGCCTCGCCGAGCTCGGGCTCCGCGTGCCCGACGACGTCTCGGTCGCCGGCTTCGACGACATCTCGGTGGCGGCCCTGACGGCGCCGGCCCTGTCGACGGTGCAGCTGCCCCTGCGCGAGCTGGGACGGCGCGGGTTCGCCCACGCTGTTCGGCAGCTGGCCGGCGAGACGCTCGCTCCCGAGCTGCTGCCGACACAGGTCGTCATTCGAGGCTCCATCGGTCCACCGCGAGTAGTCATGACAAGAGGAGGCAGGGCGTGAAGCCGGCGACGGTATTCCTGGGAGAGATGACGAACCCCGAGGTGGAGGCCTTTCTGCGAGACCACCGCACGGTCATCGTGCCGACGGGGTCCACCGAGCAGCACGGGCCGCACGGGCCGCTGCTGACCGACGTGCTGGTGCCGCAGGAGGTGGCGCGCCGCATCGCCCCGGCGGTCGGCGCGCTCGTGGCGCCACCGATCAACTACGCGCTCTCCTACCCGCACGTCGGGTTCACCGGGGTGGTCCACATCCGGATCCCGACCTTCATGGCGCTCGTCGAGGACGTGTGCGTCTCGCTCGCGGCCGCGGGCTTCCGCCGGATCGTGTTCCTCAACGGTCACTACGACAACACCTACGCCATCGCCTACGCCTGCGCGAACGCTCGCGAGCGTCTGCCTGCCGATGCGGTCGCCTTTCCGATCAACTACTGGGACGGCATGAGCCCCGAGGAGGCCGGCGAGTTCTTCGGTCCATCGACCGGCCTGCACGCCAACCGCGGCGAGACCTCCGCGGTGCTGGCCATCAACCCCGATCTCGTCGACATGGAGCACGCGAACGCCGAGATGCCGCCGTTTCCGCCGGTCACGAGCAGCCCACCGGTGCATACCGCCTTCTTCTTCTCGGCGCCCGGATCGGTGCATCGCGCATCCGCGTCGGGCACTTGGGGCGATGCGCGCGAGTCGACGCCCGAATTCGGCGAGCGCTACCTCGAGGTCGTCAGCCGCGCGACGATTCGGATCCTGGACGACATCGACCGCACCTTCGAGGCGATGCCGCCGCGCTGAGTCACCCGCCATGCTGGCCGGCGTTCAGGCGGAAGCGACCTCGACGTCGAAGCGGACGTTCATCGCGTAGCGGTCGCCGCCATAGCGTGACTCGGTCACCTCGATCGGGCGGCCCTGGGCGTCCAGGATGACGCGTCGCTCGACGAGGATCGGCGAGCCCTTCGGCACCTCGAGCAGCCGGGCATCGTCGGCGGTGGCCGGCACGGCGTTCACGATTGCGGTTCCCCGGCGCAGAATCCAGCCTGCCCGGACGAGCGCGGCGTGAAGCGAGTCGTGGCGCAGGTCGGCGGCCATGACGGCAGGGGACGTCTCGCCGATGAGGACCGTCGTCTCCAGCGCGATCGGCACCTCGTCGGCGCAGCGCACTCGCCGCAGATAGACGATCGCCGCGCCTTCCGGGACGTCGAGCTCGGTCGCGATCAGGCGCGGGGCGGGCCGGATCTCGCGGTTGACGATACGCGAGGTCGGCCTGCGGCCGCGACGCGCCATCTCGGAGGTGAAGCTCATGAGCCGATCCGCGCGCCGGTGCGTGGCTGGCTCGGCCACGAAGCTGCCGCGGCCGGGCAGCCGCACCACGAGCCCCTCGTCGGCGAGCAGCTGCATCGCGCTGCGGGCGGTCATTCTGCTCACGCCGAACTCGGCACACAGGGCGGTATCCGACGGCAGCGCGTCACCCGGGCGCAGCGTGGCGATGCGCTCGCGCAGCGACTGCTCGATGGTGCGGTATCGCGGGATGGCGAGATCCGTCACTGCCCCCACTTCCGGTTCGTCGCGCCGACGCCGCGTCCCAGGTGCCGCGAGCTGGCCGCGGGCTGCATGTGCCTCAGGACTCCCCGGTGACGCGCGTGTAGGCGGCAGCCACGACCACGATGATCGCGCCGAACAGGATCTGGCGGCTGGGCTCGGGAAGTCCCAGGACGGTGAGCAGGGCGGTGAGCACGGTCAGGATCAGGGCGCCGACGATGGCCCCGCCGTAGCTGCCGCGTCCGCCGAAGATCGATGTGCCGCCGATGACCGCCGCCGCGACCGAGGGCAGCAAATAGGACTCCGCGAGCGACACGCTGGCCGTGTTCGTCAGCCCCGAGACGAGGAGACCGGCGATCCCCGCCAGGACCGCCGAGATGACGTAGAGGGTGATGAGGACCTGCCACCCCCGGACCCCGGAGAGCCTGGCGGCGACCGGGTTGTCGCCGATCGCATACAGCAGTCGTCCATAGCCGGTGCGACGCAGGCCGAGCAGGATCACCAGGGCCAGCGGCACGAAGATGATGAGGCTGTACGGGAGGATGCCGAAGAGGCTGCCGGAGCCGATCCAGCGCAGCTCGTCGGGCACGCCAGACCCGGTCTGCACCGTCTGCAGCTGCCAGACGTTGGCGAGCCCCAGAACCACGAAGCTCATGCCCAGCGTCATGATCAATGGGTGCACCTTGAAGACGCCGACCCCGATGCCGGTCACCAGGCCCGCCAGCGCCGCCGCGACGAGGGCCACGCCGATCGCGAACGGCAGTCCGCCGGGGCTGTTGACGAGTGTCGCGGTTACGAAGCCGGCCATCGACGCGACGGTCCCCACCGAAAGGTCGATGCCCGCGGTGAGCATCGTCAGGGTCTGGCACGCGGCCAAGATCGCCAGCGGCACCGATGCCCGCAGGATGACGCCCGCCCAGCCCGGACCGACGATCCCCGGGCGCACCACCTCGATGATCAGGACCAGCAGCGCAAGCAGCCCGATGAGCGGGATGATCGGCCGGTCGCGGAGGAGAGCGCGCCAGGGCGGCACACTGAGCTGGGAACGGGCTGGCGCGACCGTGCTCACCCGCGCGCCCGCCGCAGCTCGATCAGGCTGCCCACCATGACGACGACGATGAGGATGATGCCCTGCGAGACCACGGCCAGGTTGGTGTTGACCCGCAGGAATGTCATATCGGTCCTGATCAGCTGCAGCACCACCACCGCCACGATGGGCCCGAAGACGCCGCCGCGGCCACCGGCCAGGCTGACGCCACCGAGGACGACCGCCGCGACGCTCATCAGGGTGTAGGGCCCCGGCACCGGCGTGCCGATCCCCGTGCTGGCGGTGAGCGAGAGACCGCCGAGCGCGGCGAAGAGGCCCGCCAGCATGTAGGCGAAGACCTTCGTCCATCCGATCGAGATCCCGCTCCGGAACGCCGCCAGCGGGTTGCTGCCCACGGCGTACAGCGACAGTCCGGCCCGGGTCCGCATCAGCGGCAGCCAGATGATCCCCACCATGACGACCAGGACCACCGCCGCGCGGGGCAGCCAATCGAACACGAGGGAGCCGCTGACAAGCTCCCGTAGCCAGGGCGCCGCGCTGCCGCCGGGTGCCGACCGCACGATGAGGGCAACACCGGCCCAGACGAAGAGCATGGCGAGCGTGACGACGATGTCGGGCACCCTGGTGACCACGACCACGATGCCGTTGATCGCGCCGATCACCAGGCCGAGCACGAGCACGCCGACGACCACCACGATGGCGAACTCGGGGCTCTGGCCCTCCATCAGCGTCGCCGAGATGACGCTGGTCAGTGCCATGACCGAGCCGATCGAGAGGTCGATGCCGCCCGCAATCACGACCACGGCCTGCGCGACCGCCGCGAGGGCGAGCGGAAAGACCGAGATGGCGAGGCCCTGGATCCCGGCGATCCCGTACCTCGGCTGGATGACCCTGGTGAAGACAAGGAAGAAGATGAGCAGACCGATGAGCCCCAACGTCCAGGCGTTGCGCCGGGCCCATCCGGCTACGGCGTCAGCCCACTGTGCGCGTGATGCCGAGCGCGCCCCGGCAACGACGCTCACAGCGCCGCTCCTGCGCCCACGGTCGCCGCTGCCACGGCGCTCGGCTCCAGGTTGTGCGCCGCGCGCAGCAGCGCCGGCTCATCCGCGTCCGCTGCCTCGATTTCGTCGACGATCTGCCCGCCGAAGATCACGATGGCCCGGTCACAGGCGAGCTGGATCTCCTTGAGCTCCGACGTATAGAAGAGGACCGATGCGCCCGCCTCGGCCAGGTCGCGCAGGAGATGGTAGATCTGGCTCTTGGTGCGAATGTCGATGCCCCGCGTCGGGTCGAAGCAGAGCATGGTCTGCACACCGCCCGCGACCCAGCGCCCGATCGTCACCTTCTGCTGGTTGCCGCCGGAGAGGCGACGCACCTCGTTGCCCGCCCGCGCATCGATCTGCAGCATGCGGACCGCCTCCGCGATCCGGCCCTGCTCGGCTCGGGTGTCGATGAGGCCCCACGAACGAAGGCGCGCGCTGACCGGCAGGGCGATGTTCTCGCGCACCGAGCGCTGCATCAGGAGCGCCTCGGCCCGG